>NZ_JBYTAE010000087.1:0-28067 GCF_058787875.1 Hydrogenophaga sp. FW305-3-2-15-A-LB1
GCTTGTCCTCTGGAAGCTGGGCGCCGCGCGCTTCTGTGATGCCGACCTGGGCGGCGATCGCTTGTGCGGTGTGCTGGCAGCGGTCGAGGTCGGGCGTTTGCGCGACCAGATCGGTGAAGCTGGCGTCGCGCGCCACCTCGAAGCGGTAGCCCACGGCCGTGGCGCCTTCGGTGCACAGCAGTTCGATGGCGGGACCCACCACCCGGCTGCCCTGGCGCGGTTCGCGCAGCAAAGGGGCCGTCGGGTGCGCGTTGACGACCAGGCGGCGCACCGCCTCGGTCCCCGGAATGCCCTGGCCATCCATGGCGCGGACCGCGAGCAGGTAGGTCCCATCGTCCAGCGCCGCGAAACGCGCCACGGGCGAGGGGAAGACGGCGTTGCGCACCACGCGCTCGGCCGCGTCGTCGCTGGCGATGCGCACCTGCCAGGCCACGGCGCCGGCTTCGCGGGCGAGCGGCAGTTCGATCAGCGAGGCGTCCTCGAGCACGTCGGGCACGCCGGAGAGGTCGGGCGGCGCGAGCAGGGGCGCCACCACCGTTGTGTTGCCCACGCGCGCGCCCTGGCCGGCGTGCACCAGGGTGCCTGCCGCATTCGTGGGGGTGGCGCGCGAGCGCACCTGGATGGCGCCTTCGCGCACATCGCCGATCAGGTCACCTCCGCTGCCCACCGCCACGCCGAAGGTGGTGCCGCGCACGCCGCCCACGGCGCGCGGCGTGCGCACCTCGAAGCGGCTGCGGGGAGAGGCCAGTGGCTTGACCGTGGCATCGACCCGGCCGCGCTCCAGGTCGAGGCCGGACTGCGCATGGCCGGGCGCGGGCGCATGCCGCAGTTCGCGCAGGCGCACCTGCGTGCCGGCCGAGAGGCGCACCACCGAGCCATCGGCCAGGCGCAGGGTCACGAAGCCGTCGTCACCCACCTCGATCTGCGCGCCTTCGCTCACCTGTCCGCCGACCACCAGCGGCGCGGCATGGGCCTGGGACGCCCCCTGGCGCACGCTGGCCTGGCCCGCGACGTGCAGCACATCGGCCACCGCCGGCTCGGGGCGCGCGAGCGCGGCGGGAATCACCAGCTGGCTGCCGGGTCTCAGGCGGCGCGGATGGCTCACCTGGTTGAGGCGCTGCAGTTGCGGCCACTGGCTCGGGTCGTCCAGGTAACGCTGCGCGAGGTCGTACAGGTTGTCGCCCGGCTGCACGGTGTGCACGCGGTCCTGCTGCGCGAGCGCCAGCCCGCTCCAGCAGAGCAGGGCGGCGGCGGGGGCCACCAGGCGCCAGGGCGAACGCAAAGGGGATTGAGGGGCGGTGCGGGGCATGTTCAATGGGCCAGGGCGGCCGGCACCGGGCCGAGGTCTTCGAGCCGGTACCCGTGGCTGTAGACGGACACCAGCTTGTAGCCCGACTCGGCGCGCAGGCTCAGTTTGCTGCGCACGTGGGACATGTAGACGTCCAGCGAGCGCGACGAGATGTCCGCGTCGATGCCCCAGACGGCCTCGATCAGGTGGGCGCGCGAGAGCAGGCGGCCCATGTTGCGGAACATGAGGAAGGCGAGGTCGAATTCCTTGCTGGTCAGGGTCGAGAGTTCGGCGCCGTCGACGCGCACCACGCGGTCCTGCACCAGGAAACGGTAGCGGCCCCAGACCAGCTCCCTCGGCGCCGGGGCGTGGCCGCCCCGTCGCAGCAGCGCCATCAGGCGCGCGCGCAACTCCCCCACGCGGGCGGACTTGACCATGTAGTCGTCGGCGCCGCAGTTCAGGCCTTCGATGATGTCGCGCTCGTCGCTGCGGTTGGTCATCATCAGGATGGGCACCGGTGCCATTGCGGTGTCGCGGATGGCGCGGATCACGTCCAGGCCGGGGATGTCGGGCAGCTCCCAGTCGACGATGAAGAGGTCGAACGTCTCTTTGGGCAGCACGCGCAGCAGCGCGTTGGCATTCTCGAACAGGTGGCAGTCGTGGCCCATGGATGCGACGACCACCCTGACCAGATCCAGCTGCGCGGGATCGTCATCAATGGCGGCAATGCGCATGTGGCTCGGGCAGGTGGTTCAAAGGATTAAAAGAAACAGAATGTGTTTGCACGAATATATCGATGGACCTGCGGTGCTGCAGCCGTTTTGACAATCTATTAAGAAATCAAACGGTCATTCCGAGACCGAAGGCACGTGCCGTTTCACTAGGGAGACTTCCATCCAGGGGCAATAGCGCCTACAATGGCAAAAAAGCACGACCGTTCTTTTCTCGGTTTGTGCGTCGCCCACGAGGGCAGCGCCCATGAGGCGGCTGACCATCCGCATACAATCCTTGAGTTGACGTGCACGTCAATTCGTGACGACATTTTTCCAATCATCAGGAGCAACCCAATCATGAAGGTCATCGTCCCTGTCAAGCGCGTGGTGGATTACAACGTCAAGGTTCGCGTCAAGAGCGACGGTACTGGCGTGGACATCGCCAACGTCAAGATGAGCATGAACCCGTTTGACGAGATCGCGGTGGAAGAAGCCGTGCGCCTGAAGGAGAAGGGCGTGGTCACCGAGGTGATCGCCGTCTCCTGCGGCGTGACGCAGTGCCAGGAGACCCTGCGCACGGCCATGGCCATCGGCGCGGACCGCGCCATCCTGGTGGAGACCAGCGAAGAACTGCAGCCCCTGGCCGTGGCCAAGCTGCTCAAGGCGCTGGTGGACAAGGAACAGCCCCAGCTCGTGATCCTGGGCAAGCAGGCGATCGACGACGACTGCAACCAGACCGGCCAGATGCTGGCCGCGCTGGCAGGGCTTCCCCAAGCGACTTTCGCCTCCAAGGTCGAAGTGGCCGACGGCAAGGCCAGCGTCACGCGCGAAGTGGACGGCGGCCTGGAGACGCTGTCCATCACGCTGCCGGCCGTCATCACGACCGACCTGCGTCTGAACGAGCCGCGTTACGTGACGCTGCCCAACATCATGAAGGCCAAGAAGAAGCAGCTGGACATCGTCAAACCCGAAGACCTCGGTGTGGACGTGAAGCCGCGCATCAAGACCCTCAAGGTCAGCGAGCCGCCCAAGCGCGGTGCCGGCGTCAAGGTGGCCGACGTGGCCGCCCTGGTGGACAAGCTGAAGAACGAAGCCAAAGTGATCTGAGGACCTGACAAATGACCGCACTCGTTATTGCCGAACACGACAACGCCTCCATCAAGGGCGCGACCCTCAACACCGTGACCGCCGCCGCCCAGTGCGGGGGTGACGTGCACGTGCTCATCGCCGGCCACAACGCCGGTGAAGCCGCCAAGGCCGCCGCCGCCATCGCTGGCGTGGCCAAAGTCATCCACGCCGACGCCCCCGGCTTCGAACACGGCCTGGCCGAGAACGTGGCCGCGCAGGTGCTGGCCATCGCGGGCAACTACAGCCACATCCTGTTCCCGGCCACCGCCAGCGGTAAGAACGTCGCGCCCCGCGTGGCCGCCACGCTGGACGTGGGCCAGGTCTCCGACATCACCAAGGTCATCAGCGCCGACACGTTCGAACGCCCGATCTACGCCGGCAACGCGATCGCCACCGTGCAGAGCACCGATGCCAAGCACGTGATCACCGTGCGCACCACCGGCTTCGACCCGGCGGCGGCCACCGGTGGCAGCGCCGCCGTGGAAACCGCCACGGCCGCGGCCGATGACGGCAAGAGCAAGTTCCTGGGCAGCGAGATCGCCAAGAGCGACCGCCCCGAGCTCACCGCCGCGAAGATCATCGTCTCCGGTGGCCGCGCGCTGGGCTCCGCCGAGAAGTTCAACGAGGTGATGACCCCGTTGGCCGACAAGCTCGGTGCCGCACTCGGCGCCAGCCGCGCCGCGGTGGACGCGGGCTACGCGCCCAACGACTGGCAGGTGGGCCAGACCGGCAAGATCGTGGCGCCCCAGCTGTACATCGCCGCTGGCATCTCCGGCGCCATCCAGCACTTGGCCGGCATGAAGGACTCCAAGGTCATCGTGGCGATCAACAAGGACCCCGAGGCCCCGATCTTCTCGGTGGCCGACTACGGCCTGGAGGCGGACCTGTTCACCGCCGTGCCCGAGTTGATCAAGGCACTCTGAGCCGCTTGAGAAAGACAAGGGCATCGTTCGCGATGCCCTTGCCGCATCTGCCCCCTGAATTTCCCCCGGAGACAAGACGATGAGCTACACCGCCCCCCTCAAGGACATGCTGTTCGACATCGAGCACCTGGCCCGCATCGACCTGGTGGCGCAGATGCCCGGCTTCGAGGAAGCCGGCCTGGAAACCGCGCAAGCCGTGCTCGAGGAGTGCGCCAAGCTCAACGAAGGCGTGATCGCACCGCTGAACTTCGAGGGTGACAAGAACCCTTCGTGGTTCAAGGACGGCGTGGTCACCACCACACCCGGTTTCAAGGACGCCTTCAAGCAGTACGCCGAAGGTGGCTGGCAGGGCCTGCAGCACCCGGTGGACTTCGGTGGCCAGGGCCTGCCCAAGACCATTGGCGCGGCCTGCGGCGAAATCCTCAACAGCGCCAACATGAGTTTCGCGCTGTGCCCGCTGTTGACCGACGGCGCGATCGAAGCCCTGCTCACCGCGGGCTCCGACCAGCTCAAGGCGACCTACCTCGAAAAACTGGTGAGCGGTCAATGGACCGGCACCATGAACCTCACCGAGCCGCAGGCCGGCTCCGATCTCGCTGCCGTGCGCAGCCGCGCCGAGCCGCAGCCCGATGGCAGCTACAAGGTGTTCGGCACCAAGATCTTCATCACCTACGGTGAGCACGACATGGCCGAGAACATCGTGCACCTCGTGCTCGCGCGCGTGACCGGCGCGCCCGAGGGCGTGAAGGGCATCAGCCTGTTCGTGGTGCCCAAGTTCATGGTGAACCCGGACGGCTCCCTGGGCGCGCGCAACGACGTGCATTGCGTGAGCATCGAGCACAAGATGGGCATCAAGGCCAGCCCCACCGCCGTGCTGCAGTATGGCGACCACGGCGGTGCCGTGGGTTACCTCGTGGGCCAGGAAAACCGGGGCCTGGAGTACATGTTCATCATGATGAACGCCGCGCGCTACGCCGTGGGCGTGCAGGGCATCGCGATCGCCGAGCGCGCCTACCAGAAGGCCGTGGGCTACGCGAAGGACCGCGTGCAGAGCCGCCCGGTCGATGGCTCGATGAGCGCGGCCGCGCCCATCATCCACCACCCGGACGTCAAGCGCATGCTCATGACCATGCGCGCGTCCACCGAAGGCTGCCGCGCCATGGCCAGCGTGGCCGCCGCCGCGTACGACGCCGCCCACCACCACCCCGATGCCGAGGTGCGCAAGCAGAACGCGGCCTTCTACGAATTCCTGGTGCCCCTGGTCAAGGGCTACAGCACCGAGATGAGCCTGGAAGTCACCAGCCTGGGCGTGCAGGTGCACGGCGGCATGGGCTTCATCGAGGAGACCGGCGCGGCGCAGTACTACCGCGACGCCAAGATCCTCACCATCTACGAAGGCACGACCGCCATCCAGGCCAACGACCTCGTGGGCCGCAAGACCGCGCGCGATGGTGGCACCGGCGCCAAGGCCATCGCGGCCCAGATCGAGAAGACCGAAGCCGAACTGGCGACGCGCGGCAGCGCCAACGCGAAGGCCGTGCATGCGCGCCTGAAGGCCGCGCGCGAGGCCTTCGTGGACGTGGTCGAGTTCATCGCCGCCAACACGCGCGCCAACCCCAACGCGGCCTTCGCCGGCAGCGTGCCCTACCTCATGCTCGCGGGCAACCTCGTGGCGGGCTGGCAGATGGCGCGCGCGCTGATGGTGGCCGAGGACCAACTGGCCCAGGGCAAGGACGCGGCCTTCATGCAGGCCAAGATCACCACCGCGCGCTTCTACGCCGACCACCTCCTCAGCCGCGCCCCGGGCGTGCGCGACAGCATCGTGGACGGCGCCGAGGCCGTGACCGCGCTCGCCATCGAGGCCTTCTGATCGCGGTTTTCGCGCGCCCTGTCGCCGCATCGACAGGGCCTCGCCCCGCGCTGCCCCCAGAATCCTGACGAACCCCAACGGAGACACCATGATCGCACCCGCCCGCAGCCTGCCGCCCGTTCTGAAGAACCTGAAGTTCCCGGTGATCGGCTCGCCGCTGTTCATCATCAGCAACCCCAAGCTCGTGATCGCGCAATGCAAGGCCGGCGTGGTGGGCTCCATGCCCGCGCTCAACGCCCGCCCGGCTTCGCAGCTCGACGAATGGCTGGCTGAAATCACCGAGGCCCTGGCCGCGCACGACAAGGCCAACCCCGACAACAAGGCCGCGCCGTTCGCGATCAACCAGATCGTGCACAAGAGCAACGACCGGCTGGAGCACGACATGCAGCTGTGCGCCAAGTACAAGGTACCGATCGTGATCACCAGCCTGGGCGCGCGCGAGGACGTGAACCAGGCGGTGCACGCCTGGGGTGGCATCGTGCTGCACGACGTGATCAACAACGTGTTCGCGCACAAGGCGATTGACAAGGGCGCCGACGGCCTGATCCCCGTGGCCGCCGGTGCCGGTGGCCACGCCAGCGTGAAGAGCCCGTTCGCGATGGTGCAGGAAATCCGCGAATGGTTCGGCGGCCCGATCGCGCTCTCGGGCGCCATCGCCTCGGGCGGTGCCATCCTGGCCGCGCAGGCCATGGGCGCCGACCTGGCCTACATCGGCTCGGCCTTCATCGCCACCGAGGAAGCGCGCGCGGTGGACGGCTACAAGGAGATGATCACCGCGTCGGACTCCGACGACATCGTCTACAGCAACTTCTACACCGGCATCCACGGCAACTACCTCAAGGGCAGCATCAAGAACGCCGGCATGGACCCGGACAACCTGCCGCAGAGCGACCCGAGCAAGATGAACTTCGCCACCGGCGAGGGCGCCAACGCGGCCAAGGCCTGGCGCGACATCTGGGGCTGCGGCCAGGGCATCGGCGCGATCCGCGAGGTGCTGCCCGCCGCCGATCTGGTGGCGCGCTTCAAGCGCGAATACGCCGAGGCCAAGGCGCGCATCTGCGCGGGCTGAGCGCGCCTCAGGCGCGTTCGCGCATCACCAGGGTCTGGATCGCGACGCCGATGGGGCCGTGCACGTCGTAGAGGCGTGACAAGGTGGTGCCCACGCCGCCACCGTGGGCCTGGGTTTCCGAGCGCAACCCGATCCACTCGCCTTCGGGTGGGCGGTGCAGGTGCAGGCTGAGGTCGGCGTTCGAAAACAGGTAGCGCTCGGCCGGCAGCACCCAGCTCAGGCCATTGCCGAAATCGGCGGCGGCCGCCGCCCGCATGGCGGGGGAGTTGGGCCGACCCTGCACCAGCGGCACACTCAGGCGAAACCAGGCGGCGGCCGGGCCGGGCTGCGCGGCATCGCCCTGAGCCATGCGGTGGTCCATGGCGGACTGGTAGAACGAGACACCATCCGGCAGGCCAGGAATGCGCAGCCGCTCATGGCATTCGTCGGGCAGCGGTTGCAGCAGCTCCGGTGACCAGCCCGGCAGGCCGGACGGCAACTCGAACGGCTGCCCGCGCACCAGGAGCGCATGGCCCCGGGCCACCAGCACATCGTCAGCGAACAGGTCGATCGTCATGCGCGTGGTGGAGCGACCCGGGTGGGTGTCCAGGCGCGAGGTCAGCGGCGCCACCGGCACCGGCTTGATCAGCTCGATGCTCAGGCGCGAGAGCTGCCAGGCCGGGTCGGGCAGGGCGCTTTCGGCCAGGTGCACCAGAAGGGCACAAGGCGCACCGCCGTGCTGGGCGCGGGCGTCCCAGGGGCCGCGGGCCAGCACGCTGGGCTGCCAGCGGGTGCCGTCCTGTTCGAACACGGCGGTGGGAGGGGCGGCGGCGTCGGGAGAAGGGGCGGCAGGGCTCATGGTGAGCCGATGATAGGTGCGCGGTCCGCGCTGGGCTGTCGCCGCCGTGCAGCGCTCAGGGGGCCTTCGCTCAGGGCCTGGATTCGCCGCGCAGCCAGGCACCGAACGAGTTGAACACCTTGCCGATCTCGTTGCCGAGGTTGGTCTTGTACTGCACCCCGCTGGTGTCCGAGATCTGCGACACCCAGCCGCCGTCGTGCCATTCGGCGTACAGCCAGTCCTCGCCATCGCGCACCAGGCCTTCCGGCGGGGCGGGCGGTTGCGCCACCGGCACGCCCTTGAGCGCCGCGCCCATGTAGTCGATCCAGATCGGCAGCGCGATGCGCCCGCCCGACTCGCCGCCGCCCAGGCTGCGCGGCTTGTCGTAGCCCACCCACACGGCCGCGGCCAGCGAGGGCTGGTAGCCGGCGAACCAGGCGTCCACCGCGTCGTTGGTGGTGCCGGTCTTGCCGTAGATGTCGGGCCGCTTGAGCAGGGCCTGGGCCCGCGCGGCGGTGCCGGCGCGCGCCACGTCGTTGAGCAGGCTGCCGACCACGTAGGCGTTGCGCGCGGGAATGGCACGGGTCTCTTCGGTCAGCGGGGGCGCGGCCGGGGCTTCGAACAGCACCTTGCCCTGCGCGTCGGAGATCTTCTCGATCACCACCGGCGCCACCGGCCAGCCGCCGTTGGCCAGGGTGGCGTAGGCCTGGGCCATCTGCAAGGGCGTCGCGCTGCCGGTGCCCAGGGCCAGGGTGAGGTCGTTGGGCTGGCGCGCCACGTCCAGACCGAAGCGCCCGGTCCATTCGCGCGCGGGTTGGGTGCCGGTGTGCTGCAGCACGCGCACGCTGGCCAGGTTGCTCGAGCGCTTGAGCGCTTCGCGCACCGAGATCGGGCCCAGGTGTTCGCCGCTGGCGTTGTTCGGGCTCCAGCCGTTGGTGGCGGTGAAGGGCAGGTCGTCCACCATCGTGGCCGGCATCACGCGCGCTTCGAGCGCGGCGGAGTAGAGCAGCGGCTTCAAGGCCGAGCCCGGCTGGCGCCAGCCCTGCGTGACGTGGTTGAACGGCTGGTTGGTGAAGTCGAAGCCCCCCACCAGCGCGCGCACGCGGCCGGTCTGCGGGTCCAGCGCGACGAGCGCGGCCTCGGCCTCGGGCCACTGCGAGATCGCCCACAGCGGGGTCTTCTTGTCCTTGGCCTTGCCGTTGGCGACCACGCGCACGATGGCGCCGCGCGTGACCTTCATGGGCGCCTTGGCCTTGGCGTCGAGCGCCTTCTGTGCCCAGCGCAGGCCCTCGCCCTGCACGGTGATCCGTTCGCCGCTGGCCAGCTGCACCTCCAGCGCCGTCGGGCTGGCCGAGAGCACGATGCCCACGCGCAGGGTTTCGTCGTCGCGGTGGTCCTTGAGCGCCTCGGCGGCCGCGCGCTCCAGTTCGGCGCCGTTGCCCGAGGGCAGCGACTCGGTGTCTTCCGGGCCGCGCCACGCGCCCCGGCGTTCGAAGGCCAGCACGCCGCGCTGCACGGCGGTGTGCGCGGCGCGCTGGTCGGCCGCGCGCAGCGAGGTCGTCACGCGCAGCCCGCTCGAATAGGCCTCGGTGCCGAAGCGCTCGACCACGGCGCGCCGGGCCATTTCGGCCACGTGGGCCGCGTGCACGCTGCGCGTGCCCGGGGTGCGGATGACCAGCTTCTCGGCGCGCGCGGCGGCGAGCTGCTTGTCGTCGATCGCGTCGACGGCGCGCATGCGCTCGAGCACCACGCGCTGGCGCTGCGTGGCGCGCTCGAAGTTGGCCACCGGGTTGGCGTAGTACGGGTTCTGCGGCAGGCCCGCGAGCATGGCGGTCTCGGCCAGCGAGAGCTTGTCCAGCGGCTTGCCGAAGTAGATCTGCGAGGCGGCGGCGAAGCCATAGGCGCGCTGGCCCAGGAAGATCTCGTTCATGTAGATCTCCAGGATGCGGTCCTTGGAGATCTCGTCTTCCAGCTTGAGGGCCAGCCAGATTTCCTTGGCCTTGCGCTCGGCCGAGAACTCGCGCGTGAGCAGCATGGTGCGCACCAGCTGCTGCGTGATGGTGGAGGCGCCTTGCTTGCGCCCCCCGGTGATCACGGCCAGCACCGCGCGCGCCATGCCTTTGGGGTCCACGCCCGAGTGTTCGCGAAAGCGCGCGTCTTCCACCGCCAGCACGGCCTGCTGCAGCTGCATCGGCATGCGCGAGAGCGGCACGTAGTCGCGCCGCTCGGTGCCGAACTGCGCGATTTCCTCGCCGTCGGCGGTGTAGACCTGCAGCGGCAGCTTGGGCTGGTAGTGGACGATGCGATCCAGCGAGGGCAGGTCGAAGGTCGACGCCGGGACCGGGAACGCCACGACGAGGGCGGCGGAGAACGCCAGGGCGAGAACCGTCCTGCGTGGGGTGAGCTGAAGCATGGGGTGGAATTATCCCGCCCCCGTGTGAAGCCGGCGTGTGGTCAAAGGTCGTGCTCGTAACCAGCTGTGACTGGCTTTCGGGGGCCCCCAGGGCCTTGGTTAAGATGGCCCGCTCCATCCGAAAGCCCCCTCTACACCATGCGCAAGCGCATCCTGCTGCTGGAAGACGAACAGGCCATCGCCGACACCTTGCTGTACGCGCTGCAGAGCGAGGGCTTCGAGGTGCGGCACGTGGGGCTGGCGCGCGAGGCACTGTCGGCCTTCGAAGAAGCACCGCCGGACCTCGCCATTCTGGACGTGGGCGTGCCCGATGGCAACGGCTTCGACGTGTGCCGCGCGATCCGCAAGACCAGCGAGCTGCCCATCGTGTTCCTGACTGCGCGCCACGAGGAGATCGACCGCGTGCTGGGCCTGGAGCTGGGGGCCGACGACTATGTGGTCAAACCGTTCTCGCCGCGCGAGGTGTGCGCCCGCGTGCGCGCCATCCTGCGCCGCAGCGCGGCCGGTGGCGCCCCGGCCGCCGTGCCCGCGCCCACCCCGGTGGCCCCGGGCCTGCTCACGCTGGACGAGAAGGCGCAGCGCATCGCCTGCGAGGGCGAACTGCTGGCGCTCACGCGCTACGAGTTCCTGCTGCTGGCCACGCTGCTGCGGCGGCCGCAGCGCATCTTCTCGCGCGCCGAACTCATGGCGCTGGTCTGGGGCGGCGCGCCACACACCTCGGAGCGCACCGTGGACGCGCACATCAAGCTGCTGCGCGCCAAGCTGCGTGAGCGGGGCCTGGTGGCGGACGTGATCCAGACCCACCGCCACATGGGTTACTCGCTGCGGTTGCCCTGAATGCGCATCGGCCTGCGCCTGCTCATTGGGTTCTTCCTGGTGCTGGGCCTGGCGCTGTTCGTGGTGCTGCGCGTGCTGCTGGACGAGGTCAAGCCCGGCACCCGCCTGGCCATGGAGGACAGCCTGATCGATGCGGCCTACACGCTGGCGCAGCTGGCCACGCCCGACATGAAGGCCGGCACCATCGCCGAGGGTTTCTTCGCCCGCTCGCTGCAGGGCCTGGACACCGCGCGGCCCGGCGCCAACATCGGGGGCTTTCGCAAGGACCGCATCGATACCCGCATCACCATCACCGATGCCGAAGGCATCGTGCGCTTCGACACGCAGCCCGAGGCCATCGGCCAGGACCATTCGCGCTGGAACGACGTGGTGCGCACGCTGCGCGGCGAGTACGGCGCGCGCTCCAGCCCGGCCAGTCCCTACGATCCCGACAACACGGTGATGCACGTGGCCGCGCCGATCCGCGATGGCGACCGCGTCATCGGCGTGCTCACCGTCTCGCGCCCCAACCAGCGCCTGCAGCCCTACATCGACCGCAGCGAGCAGCGCATCCTGCGCTGGTCCTGGGCGCTGCTGGGCCTGTCCCTGCTCATCGGCCTGCTGTTCAGCTGGTGGATCGCGAGCTCGCTCTCGCGCCTGCGCGGTTATGCGAACGCGGTCTCGCGCGGCGAGCGCGTGCCGTTGCCGGTGCTCGGTCGCCTGAGCGGCAGCACCGAGTTCGCCGACCTGGCGGGCGCGCTGGAGCGCATGCGGCTCAAGCTGGAGGACAAGGCCTATGTGGAGAGCTACGTGCACACGCTCACGCACGAGCTCAAGAGCCCGCTGGCCGCGATCCGGGGCGCGGCGGAGCTGCTGCAGGAAGACCTGCCCGCGCCCGACCGGCAGCGCTTCGCCGGCAACGTGCAACGGCAGGCCGAGCGCCTGCACCTGCTGGTGGACAAGCTGCTGCAACTGGCCCACGTGGAGCAGATGCAAGGCCTGGGCACGCGCGAGCCGGTGGACCTGAGCGCGCTCACGCGCGAGCTGCTGCAGCGGCTCGAGCCGCGCCTGCGCCGCAAGTCGCTGCGCGTGCGCGACGAACTCGGGCAGGGCCTGGTGGTGCAGGGCGATGCCTTCCTCATCGGCCAGGCCTTGCAGAACCTGCTGGACAACGCGATCGACTTCTCGCCGCCGCAGGGCGAGCTGTGGCTGCGCCTGCACAAGGACGGTGGCCAGCTGGAGTGGTCGGTGCGCGACCAGGGGCCGGGCATTCCCGACTACGCGCGCGACCGCCTGTTCGAGCGTTTCTATTCGCTGCCGCGCGGCGAGGGGCAGGACAAGGGCTCGGGCCTGGGCCTGTGCCTGGTCAAGGAGGTGAGCGACCTGCACGGCGGCCAGGTGGTGGTGGAGAACGTGTCCTCGCCCGGCGGCTGCATCGCCCGCTGGCGCCTGCCGGCCTGAGGGTTTCACACCCACTGCACAAAACGCTGCTGCAGCGCACGGCCGCTTCGCACGGCGGGGCCAGACTGGCCGGGTTCTCACCACGGAGCCCGACTTGAACAAATACCCCCTGCTGAGCAAAGTCCTGGTCATCGGCCTGCTGATGCTGCTGCTCTCGATTCCCCTCCTGATGGTGCGCGACCTGATCCAGGAGCGCAGCCAGAACCGCGAAACCGCCACCGAGGAGGTGGCGCGCGCGCACGCCGGCGCGCAGACCCTCACCGGGCCGGTGCTGTACGTGCCCTACACCGAAACCTTCACGCGCACCGTGAGCGTGGGCGAGGCCGGCCACACGCGCGAGGAGCGCGTGACGCAGTCGCACGCGGTGATCCGCTTTCCCACGGTGATGGAGACCCGCAGCCAGCTCGCGACCGAGACGCGCTGGCGCGGCGTCTTCCCGATCACGGTCTACACCAGCGTGAACCAGAGCAGCGGCCGCTTCGTGTGGACCGAGGTGGAACCGCGCGAGAAGAACGGCCAGATCAGCCTGGGCCAGCCACGCCTGCTCATGGGCGTGAGCGATTTGCGCGGCCTGCTCAACGCGCCCCAGCTCAAGGTCGACGGCCGCGCGCTGGCCGTGGCGCCCGGGCCGGCCGCGCAGCGGCTGCCCCTGCCGCTGGCCGCCTCGCTCGACGTCGCCCAGCTGCGGCCCGGCGCGGTGCTGCCGTTCGAACTGCAGCTCGAACTCGCGGGCACGGGCCGCATCGGCTGGGTGCCGCTGGCCGACGAGAACCGCGTGCAGCTGCAATCGAGTTGGCCGCACCCCAGCTTCGACGGCGACTTCCTGCCGCGCACGCGCAGCGTGAGCGCCTCGGGCTTCGAGGCCGCGTGGAGCGTGCCGTCGCTCTCGACCCAGGCGCAGCAGCAGTTCGTGCAGCAGGGCGGCGAGCAGCGGCGCGCGCCCGAGAGCTTTTCCGTCTCGCTCGGCAACCCGGTGGACGTCTACCGCATGACGGAGCGCGCGACCAAGTACGGGATGATGTTCATCGTGCTCACCTTCGCCGCCTTCTTCGTGCTGGAGATGGTGAAGCGCTGGCGCATCCACCCCATGCAGTACCTGATGATCGGCGCCGCGCTGGTGCTGTTCTTCCTGCTGCTGCTGTCGATCGCCGAGCACCTGGACTTCGTCTGGGCCTACCTCGTGGCCAGCGCGGCCTGCATCGGCCTGCTGGCGCACTACCTGCGCCACGTGCTGGGCGGCTGGACGCCGGGCCTGCTCATGAGCGGCCTGCTGGTGGCGCTTTATGGCGTGCTCTACGGCATCCTGATCTCGGAGGACAACGCGCTGATGATGGGCTCGCTGCTGCTGTTCGGCGTGTTGGCCGCCATCATGGTCGCGACGCGCAAGGTCGACTGGTACAGCGTGATGGGCGCCGCCGCCCCGGCGCAGGACCCGCCGGCTCAGTAGCCTTCGATGGCGAACAGCGTGCCGCTGGCGGCGCGCTGCCGGATCGCCACCAGGCGCTGGTACTCGGGCGAGTGGTAGAAGGCCTCGAGCCGCGCCATGTCGGGGAATTCGAGGATCACCTGGCGGTTCGGCACGCCGTGGCCTTCGAGCACCTTCACCGCGCCGCCACGCACCAGGTAACGGCCGCCGTGCGCGGCGATCACGGCGGGCACCTCGCGGCGGTATTCCTCGTAGAGGGCCGGGTCGGTGATGTCGATGTTGCCGTAGAGGTAGGCGGGCATGGGGTCTCCGGGTGGTGTCTTCGACGCGGAGCTTACCGCCATGGCCCGGTAGAAAAACATTCAATCATTCGGTTGACAGTTGTTCGGGTGGTGTATATATTCAACTTCATGGTTGAATATGAAGCGCCCCAACTCGACGCCGTGTTTCGCGCCCTGGCCGATCCGACCCGGCGTGCCATGCTGACCGCGCTGTCCTCGCAGCCGCTGCCCGTGGGCGAGCTCGCGGCGCCGTTCGACATCTCGCTGGCCGCGGCATCCAAGCACATCCAGGTGCTCGAACGGGCCGGGTTGATCCAGCGCACCATCACCGGACGCACCCACCTGTGCCAGTTGAACGCCGCACCGATGCACGCCGGGCTCGAGTGGATTCGCCACTACGAGCGGTTCTGGCAGCAGCGCGTCGATGTGCTCGAAGCCTTGCTCAAAGCCGAGGACAAGGCCCGGCAACCGCGGGCACCCCGCAACCCAAGGAGAAAACCATGAAGGACGACGATTACGGCGTGCTCACCGCCCCCGACACGGTGCGCATCGAACGCCTGCTGCCCGGCCCCATCGAGCGGGCGTGGGCCTGGATCACCGAAGAGGACAAGCGCGCCCAGTGGCTGGCCGGCGGTGCGATGGACCTGCAGGTGGGCGGCCGGGTGGCATTGACGTTCCGCCACAAGGAGCTGACGCATGCCGACGACCCCGCGCCACCGAAATACGCGGACATGGCGGCATGCGCGGAACTGCTGGGACAGGTCACGGTGTGCGAACCGCCGCATCGGTTGGCCCACACCTGGGGCGGGCAGGGCGAGGTTCAGTACGAGCTGCGTGAAGTCGGGGGCGGTGTGCGGCTCGTGATCACGCACCAGCGTTTGCCCAGCCGCGACGATGTGCTGAGCGTGTCGGCCGGGTGGCATGCGCACCTCGATCTGCTGGTCGCGCGCCTGCAGGGCCGCGAGGCGCCGCGCTACTGGCAGTTGCACTCGCGGCTCGAGGTCGACTACGCCGATCGTTTCCCGGTTTGATCGGGCTCAGCTGCTGCCGCGGATCAGGGGCTCGAAGCCCAGGTCCAGCGAAGGCTTGGGTGGCAGCTCGCCGCGCATCAGGCTCAGCAGCATCTGCGCGCTGGCCTCGCCGATGGCGCGGCGCGGCGTGCGCACCGTGGTCAGCGGCGGCACCATCTGGTCGCTGCCCGAGAGGTCGTTGAAGCCCGCCACCGCGATGCGCGCGGGCACCTCGATCTTCAGGCGCAGCGCGCACAGCAGGCCGCCCTGGGCCAGGTCGTCGTTGCAGAAGAACACCGCGTCCACCTCGGGGCGGGTGCGCAGCAGGTCTTCGAGCAGTTCACCGCCCAGTTGCATGGACGAGGGCTGCGGGCTCAGCAGCTCCAGCTTCGCGTCGTACAGGCCGTGCTGGCGCAGGCAGCGGCGGTAGCCCTCGGCGCGCTGCATGGTGCGTGGGTCCAGCTGCGCGGCCACGAAGGCGATGCGCCGGCGGCCGCGCTGCACCAGGTGCTCGGTGATCGCGTGGCCCGCCTCGACCTGCGAGAAGCCCACGCAGTAGACGCCCGGTGCCTGCGTCAATTCCATCAGGTGCACGCAGGGCACGCCGCTGCCGGCGATGAGCTGGCGCGCGGCCTCGGTGCGGTCGAAGCCAGTGAGCAGCAGGCCCGCCGGCCGGTGCGCCAGGTAGCTGCGCAGCAATTGCTCTTCCTCGCGCGGCTCGTAGTGCGTCACGCCGATCAGGGTCTGGTAGCCGTGTGGCAGCAGGGTGCGGTGCACGGCCTCCAGCACATCGACGAAGAGCGCGTTGGACAGCAGCGGCACCAGCACCGGCACCTGCGTGCTGCGCTGGGAGGCGAGGGCGCGCGCCGCCGGGTCGGGCACATAGCCCAGCTGCTCGGCGGCGAGCTTGACGCGCTCCACCAGCTCGGCCGCCACGCTGCGCTCGCCGCGCAGCGCGCGCGAGGCGGTGATGGGGCTCACGTCGGCCGCGCGGGCCACGTCGCTGAGGGTGGTGCGGCCGCTGTGGCGGCGCTTGCGTTCGGTCGGTTCCAAGGGTTTTCCCGGTGTTGGAGGCGGTGAGCCAGGCG
Source organism: Hydrogenophaga sp. FW305-3-2-15-A-LB1 (assembly GCF_058787875.1). Taxonomy (NCBI): domain Bacteria; kingdom Pseudomonadati; phylum Pseudomonadota; class Betaproteobacteria; order Burkholderiales; family Comamonadaceae; genus Hydrogenophaga; species Hydrogenophaga sp. FW305-3-2-15-A-LB1. The sequence continues at coordinate 16,304 of NZ_JBYTAE010000087.1, forward strand.
TTAGGATAGCGCTGTCCAAGGCCATGGACACCCGAATTTACCCTGAATCGTGCCACAGGCCGACCAAAGTCCCAGCCAGGAAGGCGGGCACGGTCGGACATGAGGACCGGTTTTCTTTTTCACCTTGTTGGGACAGCGCTACCAAATGAATGCATCGCCCCCGAACACCTCCCTCGTCGTCATGGGCGTGGCGGGTTGCGGCAAGTCCAGCCTGGGCCAGTTGTGCGCCCGGACGCTGGGCGTGCCCTTGCTGGAGGGAGACGATTTCCACTCCGCCAGCAACGTCGCCAAGATGCGCGGCGGCATCCCCCTGAGCGACGACGACCGCGCGGCCTGGCTCGACACCCTGGCCGAGCAGCTGCAGGCCCATGCCGAGGGCGTGGTGCTGACCTGTTCGGCCCTCAAGCTGCGCTACCGCGACCGCCTGCGCGCTGCCGTGCCCGGCCTGCGCTTCGTGTTTCTCGAACTCACGCAGGAGCAGGCGCGCGAGCGCGTGGCCGCGCGCCCGGCCCACCTGTTCCCGGTGAGCCTCGTGGCCAGCCAGTTCGCCACGCTGGAAGACCCGCGCCGCGAACCCGGCGTGCTGCCGCTGGACGCCACGCGCCCGCTGGCCGAACTCGGTGAGGCCGTGGTGCATTGGGTGCACGGCAACGCCACCCCCCATTCCCTGGAGCTTCGCTCATGAAACCATCGCAAGTCTTGAAACACGGGGCCGAGGCCCTGCTCGCGCTGTGCCTGGCGGGCATGGTGGTCTGCGTGTTCGCCAACGTGGTGCTGCGCTACGGCTTCGACAGCGGCATCAACGCCACCGAAGAACTCTCGCGCCTGCTGTTCGTGTGGATGGTGTTCCTGGGCGCGACCGCCGCCTACCCGCTGGGCCAGCACATGGCCTTCACCAGCCTGGTCGGCTCGTTGCGCGATCGCCCGCGCGCATTCGCCTTCGCCACGCTGGCCATCCGCGGGCTGGTGCTGCTGGCCTGCGTGCTGCTGGGTCGGGGCGCGTGGCAGCAGGTGGTGGTGGGCATGGACAGCCACTCCGTGGTGCTGGGCTACCCCGTGGCCTTGTTGCCCCTGCCGGCGTTGCTGTGCGCGCTGGCCATCGGCGCCATGGTGCTGGTCGAGATCGTGCGCCGCACGCCGCTCGACCTGGGCCACGCGGTGGACATGGAGTGACACGATGAGCGTTGAAGCATTGGCCTTCGTGGTCTTCATCGCCGGCATGCTGGTGCTCATGGGCATCGGCATGAACATGGCCTTCGCGCTGCTGCTCACGGGGGCCGCCATGGCCTGGGTGATGGACTTCTGGGACACCCAGCTGCTGGCGCAGAACATGGTGGCAGGCATCGACAGCTTCCCGCTGCTGGCCGTGCCCTTCTTCATCCTGGCCGGCGAGCTCATGAACTCGGGCGGCATCAGCAAGCGCATCATCGACATGGCGCAGGCCTGGGTCGGCCACGTGCGCGGCGGGCTGGGCTACGTGGCCATCGGTGCGGCGGTGCTGCTCTCGGCCATGTCGGGCTCGGCGCTGGCCGACGCGGCCGCGATGTCCGCCATCCTGCTGCCCATGATGCGCAAGCACGGCTACCCGGTGGCCTCGTCGGCCGGGCTCATCGCCGCCGGCAGCGTCATCGGGCCGATCATCCCGCCGTCCATGGCCTTCGTGATCTACGGCGTGACCACCAACACCTCGATCTCGGCGCTGTTCATCTCGGGCATCGTGCCCGGCCTGGTGATGGGCGTGGCGCTGGTGGTGGCCTGGCGAGTGGTGCTGCGCAAGATGACGCTGACCAGCTCGCCGCCGGTGCCCATGGCCGAGCGCCTGCGCCTCACGGGCCGCGCGGTCTGGGCGCTGGTGATGCCGGTGATCATCATCGGCGGCATGAAGAGCGGCATCTTCACGCCCACCGAGGCCGCCGTGGTGGCCGCGTTCTACGCGCTGGTGATCGCGCTCTTCGTGCACCGCGAGATGCGCCTGCCCGAGCTGTACAGCGCGCTGGTGCGCGCCGCGAGCACCACCTCGGTGGTGATGTTCCTGTGCGCCGGCGCCGCCGTGGCCAGCTACATGATCACGCTGGCCGACCTGCCGTCCACGCTCACCGGCTGGCTGGGCCCGCTGGTGGAACACCCGCGCGTGCTGATGGTGGTGATGATGCTGGTGCTGGTGGCGATCGGCACCGCGCTGGACCTCACGCCCACCATCCTGATCTTCGCGCCGGTGATGCTGCCCATCGCCGTGAAGGCGGGCATCGACCCGGTGTACTTCGGGCTGATGTTCGTGCTCAACGGCGCCATCGGCCTGGTCACGCCGCCGGTGGGCACCGTGCTCAACGTGGTGGCCGGGGTCGGGCGCCTGCCCATGCACCAGGTCATCAAGGGCGTGAACCCCTTCCTGATCACCTACCTCATCGTTCTCGGCCTGTTCATCGTGTTCCCGCAGATCGTCACCGCGCCCGTGGCCTGGATGCGCTGACCTTGCCACTTCCCCTTCACCCACCCCCAAGGAGACAACCATGACCCTGTTTCGCCGCACCCTGATCGCCGCCACCGCGGCCGCCGCGCTCGCCACCCCCTTCGCCGCCAGCTGGGCGCAGGACATCAAGCCGCGCATCATCCGTTTCGGCTACGGCCTCAACGAAATCTCCAACCAGGGCCGCGCCACCAAGCTGTTCGCCGAAGAGGTCGAAAAAGCCTCGGGCGGCAAGATGAAGATCCGCGCCATCGGCGCCGCCGCGCTGGGCTCGGACGTGCAGATGCAGCAGGCGCTGATCGGTGGCGCGCAGGAAATGATGGTGGGCTCCACCGCCACCCTGGTGGGCATCACCAAGGAAATGGCGATCTGGGACACGCCCTTCCTGTTCGACAACGCCAAGGAAGCCGACGTGGTGCTCGACGGCCCGGTGGGCCAGAAGGTGATGGACAAGCTGCAGGAAAAAGGCTTGGTCGGCCTGGTGTATTGGGAGAACGGTTTCCGCAACCTCACCAACAACAAGCGCGCCGTCACCAAGCTCGAGGACATGGACGGCATCAAGCTGCGCGTGATGCAGAACAACGTGTTCATCGACAGCTTCAAGACCCTGGGCGCCAACGCCGTGCCGCTGCCATTCTCCGAGCTGTTCACCGCGCTGGAGACCAAGACCGTGGACGGCCAGGAGAACCCGTACAACACCATCCTCTCGAGCAAGTTCTACGAGGTGCAGAAGTACCTCACGGTGACCAACCACGTCTACAGCCCGTGGATCGTGCTGGTGAGCAAGAAGTACTGGGACGGCCTGAGCAAGGACGAGCACAAGGTGCTGCTGGACGCCGCCAGGAAGAGCCGTGACTTCGAGCGCCAGGACACGCGCGCCGAGGCCGACAAGGCGCTGGCCGACCTCAAGGGCAAGGGCATGCAGATCAACCAGCTCTCGCCGGCCGAAGCCAACCGCATGCGCGAAAAACTCGCCGGCGTGAACTCGGGCATCGCCGCCAACGTGGGCGAAGACCTTTGGAAGGAAACGCAGGCCGCCGTCGCCAAGGCGCGCGCCGCGAAGTAAGCCGGGTTCGTCAGCGCGCGGCGGCCGCCGCCGGCCGGGCGAGCAGGCGCTCGGCCCAGCCGTGCATCAGCATGCCCACCAGCATGGCCGCGACGAACACCGCGGCCTTGAACTCGCCCGAGGCCATCGACACGAGCGCAGGGCCCGGGCAGAAGCCCGCCAGGCCCCAGCCCGCGCCGAACACCAGGCTGCCCAGCACCAGGCGCCGGTCGATCTGCGTGGCTTTCGGCAGGTGCATGGCGTCGCCGAAGAAGCTGGTGGTGCGCCGCTTCGCCAGCGCGAAGGCGAAGACGCCCACCGCGATCGCGCCCGCCATCACGAAGGCCAGCGAAGGGTCCCAGGTGCCGAACAGGTCGAGGAAGCCCAGCACCTTGGCCGGGTCGGCCATGCCCGAGAGCAGCAGGCCCAGGCCGAACAGCAGGCCGACGAGAAATTCGATGATGCGTTGCATGGTGTGGGGTCTCCTCAGAGCAGGTGGCGGACGGCGTAGACGACGGCGAAGCCCGCGCCCATGAAGCACAGCGTGGCCACCAGCGAACGCGGCGACAGGCGCGAGAGCCCGCACACGCCGTGGCCGCTGGTGCAGCCCGAGCCGTAGCGCGTGCCCAGGCCCACCAGCAAGCCCGCGGCCACCAGCAGGCCGGTGCCCGCGTCGATGCGCGGCGCGCGCAGCAGGCCGTCGGGCGCGAGCCAGCCGTAGAGCAGGGGGGCGCTGAAGACCCCGAGCAGGAAGGCGATGCGCCAGCCCGCGTCGCCCGCCCGGGGCGGCAGCAGGCCGCCCAGGATGCCGCTGATGCCGAGCACGCGGCCGTTCATGAGGATGAAGGCGGCCGCCGCCAGGCCGATCAGAATGCCCCCGGCCAGCGAGGCCCAGGGCGTGAAGTGGGCCCAATCGATGTTCATGTGGATCTCCGTTGTCTGGCCGAGCATACGGGCGACGCCCTGCCGGTGCCAGGGCGCGGTCTTGGTTATATACTGAGAAATATAGCGAAAGCCTGACCCACTTTTTCGGAGCACGCCATGACCGGACCCACCCACGCGCAGCAGGCCTCGCACAGCGCGCCCGTGTTCAATGCCTTGCCGAGCCACCTGGTCTCGCAGGAGTTGCCGGTGCGCGGCGCGCTCAGCCGCCTGCCCGAACTGCGCAGCGCCGTGCGGGTGTGCGAATGGATGGTTGAGCCCGTGGCGGGCGGCACCGAGCTGGCGCTCACCCTGGTGCTGTCGGAGCACGTGAGCCTGTCCTTCGTGCTCGGGGCGCAGGACGCAGAAGACCTGAGCCTCACGCTGGCGCAGGGGGCGCCCGGTGCCGAGGCGCCGTGAGGGCGGCCCGCTTCAGGGCGCGATCAGGCGGGTGAGCTGCTGCAGCTCGGCCGAGGCCGCGGCCAGGGCGATGGCCTCGATGGCGCGGTAGCGCCGCACCAGCTCTTCGCCCACGGGCGTGAGCGAGGTACCGCCCCCCTTGGCCCCGCCGGCTGCCGTGGACACGGCCGGCCCGGTCAGCGAGCGGTTGATCTCGTCCACCAGCAGCCAGGCGCGCCGGTACGACATGTTGAGTTCCCGGCCGGCCGCCGAGATCGAGCCGGTGCGCGCGATGGCTTCGAGCAGGCTCACCTTGCCCGGGCCGATGGCGATGACATCACCGCGCTTGATGCGGAGGCGGAATTGCACCTGGGGTTTCATGGGGGGCGATGCTAACGCAGTGGGGGATCAGGTGAGCGTTTCGAACAGCTCACCCAGCCACTGCGCGAAGGCGCGCACGCGCACGGAGAGCTGGCGGTTCTGCGGGTACAGCACCGACACCTGCAGCGGGGGCGGTGGCAGGTCCACCAGCACCTCGCGCAACTGGCCCGAGGCCAGTTCGTCGGCCACGCGGTAGCGCGGCACCTGCACCAGGCCCAGGCCGGCGATCGCCGCGCCCGCGTAGACGTCGGCCCCCGTCACCGAGACCGGGCCGCTCAGGCTCAGCGTGCGCACTTCGCCGTTCACCGTGAACTCCAGCGGCAGGGCCTGGCCCGTGGCGCTGGAGAGGTAGTTCACCGCGCGGTGGCCGGCCAGGTCGGCCAGGGTCCGAGGCTCGCCGAACTGCGCGAGATAGCTCGCGCTGGCGCAGGTGAGCTGCGGCAGCAGCGCCACCCGGCGCGCCACCAGGGACGAGTCGCGCAGCTGGCCGGCGCGCAGCACGCAGTCCACGCCTTCGCGCACCAAGTCGACCAGGCGGTCGTCCTCGCCGATCTGCAGTTCCAGCTGCGGGTGCCGCGCGAGAAAGGCGGGCAGGGCGGGCACGACGAAGCGGCGCGCCAGCGTGCCCTGCAGGTTCACGCGCAGCAGGCCCTTGGGCACGGCCTGGCGGAACAGGCCGTCGGCTTCTTCGAGGTCGGCCAGCAGGCCCACGCAACGCTGGCGGTAGGCCTCGCCATCGGGCGTGAGCCGCACCGTGCGCGTGGTGCGCTCCAGCAGGCGCACGCCCAGGCGCGCCTCCAGCCGCTGGATCAGGTTGCTCACCGTCGCGCGCGGCAGCTGCAGGTCGTCCGCCGCCTGCGTGAAGCTGCCCCGCTCGGCGATGCGCACGAACACCTGCATTTCCTGGAATCGGTCCATGGGCGGTATTGTTGATGAAATTCGAATTATGTTGCCAATTTCGATGTAATGATCTTCCGGTGGGAACGATCCATCATCGGGCCATCGTTCAACTTTTCAGGAAAACCCATGAGCTCCAACGCCTCCTCCCCCGTCGCCATCGTCACCGGCGCCTCGCGCGGCATCGGCGCCGAACTGGCCCGCCGGCTGGCCGCCGACGGTTACGCCGTGGTGGTGAACCACGCCCACAGCGCCCCCGAGGCCGAGGCCCTGGTGGCCGAGCTGCGCGCCGGCGGCGCCCGGGCCATCGCGGTGCGGGCCGACGTCTCGAAGGCCGAGGAGGTGCGGGTCCTCTTCGACGTCACCGAGCGCGAACTCGGCCCGGTGGACGTGCTGGTGAACAACGCCGGCGTGCTCAAGACGGTGCCGCTGGCGCAGACCAGCGATGCGCTGTACGACCGCACCTTCGACACCAACGTGCGAGGCACCTTCAACACCCTGCGCGAGGCCGCCACGCGGCTGAACGAGGGCGGGCGCATCGTCAACTTCTCCAGCACCACGGTGGCGCTGAACCTGCCGGGCTACAGCGTGTACATCGCCTCCAAGGCGGCGGTGGAGTCGCTCACCCAGGTGTTCGCCAAGGAGTTGCGCGGGCGCCGCATCACGGTCAACGCGGTGGCGCCCGGCCCGGTGGCCACCGCGCTGTTCTTCGACGGCAAGACGCCCGAGCAGATCCAGATGCACGCCCAGATGCCGCCGCTGCAGCGGCTGGGCGAGCCGGGCGACATCGCTTCGGTGGTGGGATTTCTGGTGAGCCCGGCCGGTGGCTGGGTCAATGGTCAGGTGCTGCGCGCCAACGGCGGCTTGGCGTGAAGAAGGAGGCACCCCCTGCGCCACTTCGTGGCTTCCCCCTCACTGGCGCCTTCGGCTGGGAGGGGGACGGCACCTGGGGCCGGCACAGCCGGACCCTCGATGCCCCTGGTGGGCGTTGCTTCAGGCGTCACGGGTCGCGCTTGACGCAACCACGCGGGTCATTCAGCGGCGCTGGCCGCGCTGGAAGGACTGCAGCTGCGCCTTGGAGACGTTGCCTTCGAACAGGGGGGTGAGGTCCGACACGGCGGCCAGGGCGCTGGACTCGTCGCGTTGCAGGCACAGGGCCTGGGCCAGGTCGGCGCGCAGGAACCAGAGGGCCTCGATGCTGGAGGCGTAGCGGATGCGGTGTTCCAGCTGGGGATTGAGTTCGGCGCCTCGCACACCCAGCAGGCGGAGCATCGATTTCTGGATCAGGACCATCGCCCTCGGGTCGGGCGCCTTGGGCGCGGACTCCGAATTCGGCGTGAGGATCGACGTCAGGCTGCTGAGGAAGGTCTTGACTCTTTGCATGCTGGTGGATGCTGTCCGTGTGTGCCGAACCTGATGGAATAGCGCCTGCCCTTTCGGGAACTTTTGCGTTTATACCCGATACGGTATTTTTTGCCGCATTTTTGCGCGACAAAGCACGGTTTGGGGCCCGCTTGCGGCCCGTTGTCGCCACCAGGCTCAGCGGGCGGCCTGCTCCATCGCCTTGGCCATGGTCTTGCCCAGCTCCACGCCCCACTGGTCGAAAGCGTTGATGCGCCAGACCGCGGCCTGGGTGAACACCTTGTGTTCGTAGAGCGCGATCAGGGCACCCAGGCGCGCCGGGTCCAGGCGGTCCAGCCAGAGGATGTGGCTCGGGATGTTGCCCTCGAAACTGCGGTGCGGCGCCATGGCCCGGGCATCGGCTTCGCCCATGCCGTCCTTCTGCAGCAGCGCCTGCGTGTCGGCCAGCGAGCGCCCGCGCGCCATGGCCTCGGCCTGGGCGCGCAGGTTGAGGTTGACCACCTCGTGGTGCGTCGCGGCCAGGGGCAGGGGCGTGTCTTCGTTCTGCACGCCGATGAAGTCCACCGGCACGGTGTGCCGGCCCTGGTGGATCAGCTGGAAGTAGGCGTGTTGCCCGTCGATGCCCAGCCCGCCCCAGACGATGGGGCCGGTGTCCACCGTGGCGGGCGTGCCGTCGGTGTGCGTGCGCTTGCCGTTGGACTCCATGTCCATCTGCTGCACGAAGGGCGTGAAGCGCACCAGGCGCGAGGCGTAGGGCACGACCAGCTGCGTGGGCAGGCCCAGGAAGTTGCGGTTCCAGATCCCGTTCAGGGCCAGCTGCACCGGCAGGTTCTGCGCCAGCGGCGTGGTGCGGAAGTGCTCGTCCATGGCGCGAGCGCCGGCCAGGAAGAGGCGGAAATGCTCGGAGCCGATGGCAATCGCCAGCGGCAGGCCCAGCGCCGACCACACGGAATAGCGCCCGCCCACCCAGTCCCAGAACAGGAAGGTGCGCTCGGCCGGGTAGCCCAGTTTCGCGGCCTGCGCCGGGCTGGCGGTGATGGCCACCAGGTGCTGGCCCAGCGCGTCGGCCGGGCAGCCGTGGTCGCTCAGCCAGCGCCGCGCGCTCGCGGCGTTGGTCAGCGTTTCCTGCGTGGTGAAGGTCTTGCTGGAGACGATGAACAGCGTGCGCGCGGCGTCCAGCCCACGCAACACGCTCCACAGCGCCCAGGCGTCGGGGTTGGAGACGTAGTGCACGCGCACGCCCGGGTGGGCCAGGTGCGCCAGCGCGTCGGCCGCCATGCGCGGGCCGAGGTCGGAGCCGCCGATGCCGATGTTCACCACGTCGGTGATGGCTTCGCCGCTGTGCCCGCGCACCGTGCCCGCGCGCAGGGCTTCGGCGAAGTCGCAGACGCGGGCCAGTTCGACCTGCACGGCCTTCTGCACGTCCGCGCCCCAGGGCCCGGTGTGCAGCGGGTCGCCGCGCAGCGCCACGTGCAGCACGGGTCGGCCTTCGGTGGTGTTGATGGGCTCGCCGCGGAACATGGCGTCGCGCTGGGCCGCCACGCCGGCCTGCTCGGCCAACGCCAGCAGCGCCTGCTGAATGGCGAGCGAGACGCGCTGGCGGCTCGCGTCCAGCGTGATGCCGGCGGCGCGCAGCGCCATGCGCTCGGCGCGGCCGGTGTCGGCGGGCAGCAGCTCGCGCAGGTGGGGCTGCGGTGCCCCGGCCAGGGATTGCAGCTGGGCCCAGGCGGGCAGGGTGGTGGGCAGGGTCATGGGTCGGTGGCGTGCGGTGGCGTCAGACGGCGGTGGCCAGGGTGGTGGCTTCGCGCGCAAGGCGGGCGATGCGTTTCCAGTCGCCCTGGCGCAGCGCGTCCGAGGGCGTGAGCCAGGAGCCGCCGGCCATCGCCACGTTGGGCAGGGCCAGGATCTCGCGCAGGTTCTCGGGGCTCACGCCGCCGGTGGGGCAGAAGCGCACGTCGGGCAGGGGCGCGCCCAGCGCCTTGAGCATGCCGATGCCGCCGGCCTGCGCGGCGGGGAACAGCTTCATCAGCGTGAAGCCGTGGTCGCGCGCGCGCATCACCTCGCTGGGCGTCATCACGCCGGGAATGAAGGGCAGCTTGGCCGCCTTCACCGCGTCCACCAGGGCGTCGGAGCAGCCCGGCGACAGGGCGAACTTCGCGCCCGCGTTCACCACCTGGGTCACCTCGGCCGCGCGCGTGACGGTGCCGGCGCCCAGGTGCATCTTGGGCACGGCGCGCGCCACGGCCTCGATGGCGCGCAGCGCGACGCCCGAGCGCAAGGTGATCTCCATCACGTCGATGCCGCCTTCGAGCAGCGCATGCGCCAGCGGCACGGCCTGGGCCTCGTCGCTCAGGACGATGACGGGCACGACACGGGCGGTGAAAGCAGGGCGGGTGAAGCAGGTGGTCGTCATGGTGTCTGGGTTCAGGCGGTGGGGGTTGCAACGGGGGCCACGGGGCGGTTCACCGCCAGCGGGGCGAACAGGGGCGAGGCGCCCGATTCGGCCGCGCCCGCATTTTCGCGGAACAGGCCGAACAGTTCGCGCCCGCTGCCGTGTTCGTTGGCACTCAGGTCGGGGTGTTTGATGCGGCGGCGGGCCAGGGTGCGGGCATCGACCTCGAGTTCGAGCACGCCGCGCTCGCAGTCGAGCGTGATCCAGTCGCCGTCGCGCACGCGCGCGATCGGGCCGTTGGACAAGGCCTCGGGGCTGAGGTGGATGGCCGCGGGCACCTTGCCCGAGGCGCCGGACATGCGGCCGTCGGTGACCAGCGCCACCTTGAAGCCCTTGTCCTGCAGCACGGCCAGCGGCGGCGTGAGCTTGTGCAGCTCGGGCATGCCGTTGGCGCGCGGGCCCTGATAGCGCACCACGGCGATCAGGTCGCGCTCCAGCTTGCCTTCGTTGAACAGGGTCAGCAGGTCCTGCTGGTCGCTCACCACCACGGCCTGGGCGCGCACCACGCGGTGTTCGGGCTTGACCGCCGAGACCTTCACCACGCTGCGCCCCAGGTTGCCCTGCAGCAGGCGCAGGCCACCGTCGGCGCTGAAGGGCTCGCTCACCGGCCGCAGCACCGAGAGGTCGCCGCTCTGTTCGGGCACCGGGCGCCAGGCGAGCTGGCCGCTGTCGAGCCAGGGCTCGCGCGTGTAGCTGTCCAGGCCCGCGCCCATCACGGTGTTCACGTCGGCGTGCAGCAGGCCGGCGGCGAGCAGCTGCTGCATCAGGTAACCCATGCCGCCGGCGGCGTGGAAGTGGTTCACGTCGGCGCTGCCGTTGGGGTAGACGCGCGCCAGCAGCGGCACCACGTGCGAGAGCTCGGCGAAATCGTCCCAGTCGATCAGCACACCGGCGGCGCGCGCCATGGCCACGAGGTGCAGCGTGTGGTTGGTCGAGCCGCCCGTGGCCAGCAGGCCGACGATGCCGTTGACCAGGGTCTTCTCGGTCACGATGTCGGCCAGGCTCAGCGCGGGTTCGCCGGTGCGGCCGGTGTTGGCCACCGCGCGCTTGACCGCGCCCAGGGTGAGTGCCTCGCGCAACGGCGTGCCGGGGTTGACGAACGAGGCGCCGGGCAGGTGCAGGCCCATGATCTCCATCAGCATCTGGTTGCTGTTGGCCGTGCCGTAGAAGGTGCAGGTGCCGGGGCTGTGGTAGGCCTGGGCCTCCGATTCGAGCAGCGCGTCGCGGCCCACCAGGCCTTGCGCGTACTGCTGGCGCACCTTGGCCTTGGCGTCGTTCGAGAGGCCCGAGGTCATGGGGCCGGCGGGCACGAACACGGTGCTCAGGTGGCCGAACTGCAGCGCGCCCATGAACAGGCCGGGCACGATCTTGTCGCAGATGCCGAGCATGAGCGCGGCGTCGAACACGTTGTGCGAGAGCGCCACGGCGGTGGAGAGCGCGATCACGTCGCGCGAGAACAGCGAGAGCTCCATGCCGGCCGCGCCCTGCGTGATGCCGTCGCACATGGCGGGCACGCCGCCGGCCACCTGCACCGTGGCGCCCAGGCCGTGCGCGTGGTCGCGGATCTTCTGCGGGTAGGTCTCGTAGGGCTGGTGCGCCGAGAGCATGTCGTTGTACGCGGTGACGATGCCCAGGTGCGGCGCGCGTTCGGCGTGGATCTGGAGCTTGTCGGCCAGGGGCAGCGCGGCCGTGGTGTGGGCCATGTTGGCGCAGCCCATGCCGGTGCGCTGCGTGCCTTTCTTGCGCTGCGCGGCCATGGCGGCGAGGTAGGTCGCGCGCGTGGCGGCGCTGCGCTCGGTGATGCGCTGCGTGACGTGGGCCAGGGTGGGGTGCAGGGGGG
>NZ_JBYTAE010000088.1:0-27688 GCF_058787875.1 Hydrogenophaga sp. FW305-3-2-15-A-LB1
GGGCGCAGCAGCCGCACGACCAGGCCCGCGGGGCCTTGCTGCCACCAGTGGCGCGCGCCCCGGCCGGGCCGGCCCAGGGCCTGGGTGATGCGGTCCAGCGCGATCGCCAGCAGCACGATGCCCAGGCCGCCGACGGTGGCCATGCCCATGTCCAGGCGGCCAATGCCGCGCAGCACCATCTGCCCCAGGCCACCGACGGCGATCATCGAAGCGATGACCACCATGGACAGCGAGAGCATCAGCGCCTGGTTGATGCCCGCCATGATGGAGGGCAGCGCCAGCGGCAACTGCACCTTGGCCAGCATCTGCCAGCGCGAGGCGCCGTAGGCGCGCGCCGCTTCGATCAGGTCGGGCCGCACCTGGCGGATGCCCAGGTCGGTCAGGCGCACCAGCGGGGGCAGGGCGAAGACGATGGTGACGATGACGCCGGGCACGTTGCCGATGCCGAACAGCATCACCACCGGCACGAGGTAGACGAAGGCCGGCGTGGTCTGCATCGCGTCGAGCACTGGGCGAAGCAGGCGCTGCGTGCGGTCGCTGCTCGCCAGCAGGATGCCCAGCGGCAGGCCGATGGCGATGCAGAACACCAGCGAGGTCAGCACCAGCGAGAGCGTGACCATGGCCTCGGGCCAGATGCCCAGCATGCCCACCAGCAGCAGCGAGACCACGGTGCCGATGGCGATGGCGCGGCCGGCGAACTGCCAGGCCAGCAGGCCCATCAGCGTGACCATGGCCAGCATCGGCACGCTCAACAGCAGCTGTTCCACGCTGGTGAGCGTGGTGTCGATGGGCGCGCGCACGGTCTGGAAGAACGGGCGGAAGTGGTCCACCGTCCAGCTCAGGGCGTCGTTGATCCAGTTCTCGACGGGCAGCGAGCCGTCCCACAGCTGGCTGAGGCGAAAGCCTTCGTCGGCCATCGGGGTGGTGGTGTCGCTGAGCGCGGTGGTGTCGAGCCAGTTGTCGCTGGCGGCCGCGGTGGACGCGCCCCACGCGTCGGTGGTGGTGGGACTTGCGGTGATCTCGATGTCGGTGTCGTTCATGTTCTCTCCAGTGGGGGGCGGCCTCAGGCCGCCGCGCGGTCCAGGAACTTCAGCAGCGTGTTCTTGCTGATGGCGCCGCGGTAGCGGCCGTGGGCGTCCACGACGGGCAGCGGGTAGGGCGCGTTCGCGGCCTGGCCGAAAAGCTCAGCCACCGGGTGGGCGGCGTTGACCACTTGCACGTCGGGCAGGTAGGCGCGCGAGAGGCCCAGCGGGCCGTCGTGGTCCTGCAGCGCGTGGCGCAGGGAGTCCGCCGACACCAGGCCGAGGTAGCGCTGGTCGGGGCTGACGACGTAGGCCCAGTCGCGGTCCTTGTCTTCGAGCAGCTTGAGCGCGGCGCGCGCGCCCTTGTTCGGGTGCTCGGCCACCACGACCTGCGTCTGCCGGGCGATGTCGCCGGCCTTGAACACCGCCGCCGCGTCGACGCCGCGCACGAAGTTGCGCACGTAGTCGTCGGCCGGCTGGCGCAGGATGTCTTCCGGCGTGCCGACCTGCACCACCTGGCCGTCCTTCATGATGGCGATGCGGTCGCCGATGCGCATGGCCTCGTCGAGGTCGTGCGAGATGAAGACGATGGTGCGGCGGCGCACCTGCTGCAGGCGCAGCAGCTCGCTCTGCATCTCGGTGCGAATGATCGGGTCCAGCGCCGAGAAGGCCTCGTCCATCAGCAGGATGGACGGGTCCGAAGCCAGCGCGCGCGCCAGGCCCACGCGCTGCTGCATGCCGCCGGAGAGTTCATCGGGGTAGCTGTCGCCCCAGCCAGCCAAGCCCACCTGTTCGAGGGCCTGGTCGGCCAGCGCCAGGCGCTGCGCGGGCTTGACGCCCGCGAGTTCCAGGCCGAAGGCGGTGTTGTCGCGCACGGTCATGTGCGGCATCAGCGCGAACGACTGGAACACCATGCTGATGTCCTTGCGCCGCAGGGCGCGCAGGCCGGCGTCCGAGAGGTCGTTGATGTTCTGGCCGTTGACCAGGATGCGGCCGGCCGTGGGTTCGATCAGCCGGTTGAGCAGGCGCACCAGCGTCGATTTGCCCGAGCCCGACAGGCCCATGATGACGAAGATCTCGCCGGCCTCGATCTCGAAATGGGCGTCGAAGACCCCGATGGATTGCCCGGTTTCGGCGAGGATCTCCTGCTTGCTGCGGCCTTCGCGGACGAGATCGAGGGCGGCCTCGGGCTGGTCGCCGAACACCTTGAAGACGTGTTCGATGGAAATGGGTTGGGCCATGGGTGGTGCTGCCTCCTGTGCAAGTTGGACAAGGCACCGCGAACGGTCTTGAAGCAGGGGGCACGCGCGTGCCCGACCGGGTCATTCAAGACCGCAGACAGACACTGACAGCGACGAATCGGCAAACCCAGCGCCTGCCATCACGCAAGCCCGGTCAGCGGGCCCTGTCTGGGGGGCTGGCACGGTGCGGGAGTGACGCGGCGTCGAGGCCGGAAGACCGGCCATTGAAATCTCTGTGCCGCGACGGGATGCAGGGCGATCCGCGAGTAGCACATGAGCGCCACCCGGCCAGGGGCCGGATGGCTGAGGCGTCAATTATAACTTTTGTGCATGGATGGCCCATGCCGGGGCGCAGAAAACCCCACAAGGCGCCCGAAGGCGCGCGGTCAGTGGCCGTTGTCCGCCGGGTGGGCCATCAGCCGGTCGGTCATGGCGATGGCCATGGCGCTGAGCAGGAAGACCACATGGATGATGGTCTGCCACATCAGGACCTTCACGTCGTAGTTGGCGGCGTTGATGAAGGTCTTGAGCAGGTGGATCGAGCTGATGCCGATGATGGCCGTGGCCAGCTTCACCTTGAGCACCGAGGCGTTCACGTGGCTGAGCCACTCGGGCTGGTCGGGGTGGTTTTCCAGGTGCATGCGGCTCACGAAGGTCTCGTAGCCGCCCACGATCACCATGATCAGCAGGTTGGAGATCATCACCACGTCGATCAGCGCGAGCACCACCAGCATGATGATGGTCTCGTTCAGGCCGGTGAGCTGCACGTCGCTCTTGTAGCCGATGCTGGTGACCAGCTTGGCCAGCGCCACGTCGTTGCCGAACGCGGCCTCGATCAGGTGGACCAGTTCGACCCAGAAATGGAAGACATAGATGGCCTGTGCCGCGATCAGGCCGATGTAGAGCGGCAACTGCAGCCAGCGGCTGGCGAAGATCAGGTTGGGCAGCGCGCGGATCGGGGCTTGGACTTTGACGGGGTCGCTCATGGATGGTGACACAATGTACCGAGCCCCCGGGATGGGCGGCCAGACGGCAGGCGGTATTGTAGGTCTGCGCCCTTTTCTGTAAGAGACTCGTAAGAGCCCTTCAGCACAGTCCCGGCCTGTCATCTGCCCACAACATTTAGGAGACTTTCATGTCCGCGCCTTCGTCGACGATCGAATCCACCCTGGTCGAAAACCGCGTCTTTGAGCCCTCGGCCGCCACCGTGAAGGCCGCGCGGGTCTCGGGCATGGAGGCCTACCAGGCGCTGTGCGCCGAGGCCGACAAGGACTTCGAAGGCTTCTGGGCCCGGCTGGCGCGCGAAACCCTGAGCTGGCACAAGCCCTTCACCAAGACGCTCGACAGCAGCAAGGCGCCGTTCTACAAATGGTTCGAGGACGGCGAGCTCAACGCCTCGTACAACTGCCTGGACCGCCACATGGGCACGCCGGTGGAAAACAAGACCGCCATCATCTTCGAGGCCGACAACGGCGACGTGACCAAGGTCACTTACAAGGAACTGCTGGCCAAGGTCTCGCAGTTCGCCAACGCGCTCAAGGCGCGCGGTGTGAAGAAGGGTGACCGCGTCGTCATCTACATGCCCATGACGGTGGAGGGTGTGGTGGCCATGCAGGCCTGCGCGCGCATCGGCGCCACGCACAGCGTGGTGTTCGGCGGCTTCTCGGCCAAGGCCTTGCAGGAGCGCATCCAGGACGCGGGCGCCGTGGCCGTGATCACCGCCAACTACCAGCTGCGCGGCGGCAAGGAGCTGCCGCTCAAGGCCATCGTGGACGAAGGCATCGGCATGGGCGGCTGCGACTCGATCAAGAACGTGATCGTGTTCCAGCGCACCCCCACGGCCTGCAACATGGTCGCGGGCCGCGACACCTTCATGCACGACGCCATGGCCGAGCAGTCCACCAGCTGCCCGGCGGAAATGGTGAGCGCCGAGCACCCTCTGTTCGTGCTCTATACCTCGGGTTCCACCGGCAAGCCCAAGGGCGTGCAGCACAGCACCGGCGGCTACCTGCTGTGGGCGCAGCTCACCATGAACTGGACCTTCGACCTGCGGCCCGAAGACATCTTCTGGTGCACGGCCGACATCGGCTGGATCACCGGCCACACCTACGTCACCTACGGCCCGCTGGCCGCGGGCGCCACGCAGGTCGTGTTCGAGGGCGTGCCCACCTACCCGAACGCCGGGCGCTTCTGGCAGATGATCGAGAAGCACAAGGTCACGATCTTCTACACCGCGCCCACGGCCATCCGCTCGCTGATCAAGGCCGCCGAGGGCGACGAAAAGGTGCACCCCGCGCGCTCCGATCTGTCCAGCCTGCGCCTGCTCGGCTCGGTGGGCGAGCCCATCAACCCCGAGGCCTGGATGTGGTACTACAAGCACGTGGGCGGCGAGCGCTGCCCCATCGTGGACACCTTCTGGCAGACCGAGACCGGCGGCCACATGATTACCCCGCTGCCGGGCGCCACGCCGCTGGTGCCGGGCTCGTGCACGCTGCCCCTGCCGGGCATTGCCGCGGCCATCGTCGATGAGGCCGGCAACGACGTGCCCAACGGCGCCGGCGGCATCCTGGTGGTAAAGAAGCCCTGGCCGTCCATGATTCGCACCATCTGGGGCGACCCGGAGCGTTTCAAGAAGAGCTACTTCCCCGAAGAGCTCAAGGGCTACTACCTGGCGGGCGACGGCGCGGTGCGCAGCGCCGACCGGGGCTACTTCCGCATCACCGGCCGCATCGACGACGTGCTCAACGTCTCGGGCCACCGCATGGGCACGATGGAGATCGAGTCCGCGCTGGTGGGCAAGACGGACCTGGTGGCCGAAGCCGCCGTGGTGGGCCGCCCGGACGACCTCACGGGCGAGGCCATCGTGGCCTTCGTGGTGCTCAAGCGCAGCCGCCCCACGGGCGAGGAGGCCAAGGCCATCGCCAAGCAGTTGCGCGACTGGGTGGGCAAGGAAATCGGCCCGATCGCCAAGCCCAAGGACATCCGCTTCGGCGACAACCTGCCCAAGACCCGCAGCGGCAAGATCATGCGCCGCCTGCTGCGCTCCATCGCCAAGGGCGAGGCCATCACGCAGGACACCTCGACGCTGGAGAACCCGGCCATTCTCGAGCAGCTGGCCGAGACCAACTGAACGTCCCATGCCGGCGCCGTGCCGGCAACAAAAAACCCGCTGGACTCCAGCGGGTTTTTTTGTGGGCGAGCAGGCAGGTGGCTTACTTGATGCTCAGCACCCAGGCCGCCAGCTTCTTGGCCTCGGCTTCGCTGACCTGCGGGTTGGGCGGCATGGGCACAGCGCCCCAGTTGCCCTTGCCCACTTCGGAGCCCTTGACGATCTTGGCGGCCAGCGCGTCCACGGCCTTGGCGTCGCCCGCATACTTCTTGGCCACGTCCTTGTAGGAGGGGCCCACCAGCTTCTTGTCCACGGCATGGCAGGCCATGCAGTTCTTGCTCTTGGCGAGGGCTTCGTCGGCGATGGCCGGAGCGGCCAGCGTCGTCATGGCGGCCATAATCAGGAGAGCGCGTTTCATGGGGTGTCCTTGTCGATGAATGCGGGAGAGTGTCACGCGATCGATTCTACCGAGCCGCACCCGCCCAGAAACGAACGCTTACAGTTTCTTGCCCGCTTCACGGGGCCTTTACCGGAGTTTGTGATGTATTTGCTGATCGCAGGCGTCGTGCTGTCGTTGTTGAAGTACCTGGAGTTCGGCGTGGTGGCCGAATGGTCCTGGTGGTGGGTGCTGTCGCCGTTCGCCCTGGCCGTGGCCTGGTGGGCCTGGGCCGACGCCACCGGCTACACCAAGCGCAAGGCGATGGAGAAGATGGATCAGAAGAAGAAGGACCGCATCGACAAGCAGCGCGAGGCGCTGGGCATCAAGCCCAAGCGCCGCTCGCGCTGACCGATCCGCGCGGGCGGATCAGTAGTTGTCGAGCACGGCGCCCTTGCTGGCGCTGGCCGCGTTGAACGCGAACTTGGCCTGCACGCCGCGCGTGTAGCGCGGTGCCGGGGGCGTCCAGCCTTCACGGCGCTTGGCGATCTCCGCTTCGGGTACGTTGAGTTCCAGCACCAGTTGGTGGGCATCGATGGTGATGGAGTCGCCTTCCTTCACGAAGGCGATCGTGCCACCTGCGGCGGCTTCGGGCGCCACGTGGCCCACCACCATGCCCCAGGTGCCGCCGGAGAAGCGGCCGTCGGTGATCAGGCCCACGCTCTCGCCCAGGCCCGCGCCGATCAGCGCACCGGTGGGGGCGAGCATCTCGGGCATGCCGGGGCCGCCCTTGGGGCCCAGGTAGCGCAGCACCATCACGTCGCCCGCGACGATCTTGCCGTCCAGGATCGCCTGGAGCGCGGACTGTTCGTCGTCGAACACGCGCGCCGGGCCGGTGATGACGGGGTTCTTCAGACCGGTGATCTTGGCCACCGCGCCTTCGGGCGACAGGTTGCCCTTGAGGATGGCCAGGTGGCCTTCCGCGTACATGGGGTTGTCGACGGGGCGGATCACGTCCTGGTCGGCGCGCGGCGCATCGGGCACGTCCTTGAGCACCTCGGCCACGGTCTGGCCGGTGATGGTGAGGCAGTCGCCGTGCAGCAGGCCGGCCTTGAGCAGCACCTTCATGACCTGCGGGATGCCGCCGGCCTGGTGCAGGTCGACCGCGAGGTACTTGCCCGAGGGCTTGAGGTCGCACAGCACGGGGGTCTTCTTGCGGATGCGCTCGAAATCGTCGATGGACCATTCCACGCCGGCCGCGTGCGCGATGGCCAGGAAGTGCAGCACCGCGTTGGTGGAGCCGCCGGTGGCCATGATCACGGCCACGGCGTTTTCCAGCGACTTCTTGGTCACGATGTCGCGCGGCTTGATGTCCTTCTTGATCGCCTCGATCAGCACCTTGGCCGATTCCTTGGCCGAGTTCTGCTTCTCGTCGTGCGGGTTGGCCATGGTGCTGGAGTACGCCAGCGACAGGCCCAGGGCCTCGAAGGACGAGGACATGGTGTTGGCGGTGTACATGCCGCCGCACGAGCCGGAGCCGGGGATGGCGCGCATCTCGATCTCGCGCAGGTCTTCGTCGCTCAGGTTGCCGGCGGCGTTCTGGCCCACGGCCTCGAACACGCTGACGATGTTGAGGTCCTGGCCCTTGTAGCGGCCGGGCAGGATGGTGCCGCCGTACACGTAGATGGCCGGCACGTTGGCGCGCAGCATGCCCATCATGCCGCCGGGCATGTTCTTGTCGCAGCCGCCGACCACGACCACGCCGTCCATCCACTGGCCCTGCACGCAGGTCTCGATGCAGTCGGAGATCACCTCGCGGCTGACCAGCGAGTACTTCATGCCTTCGGTGCCCATGGCCATGCCGTCGGAGATGGTGGGCGTGCCGAAGATCTGGGCGTTGCCGCCGGCTTCCTCGATGCCGGCCACCGCCGCGTCGGCCAGCTTCTGCAGGCCGCTGTTGCAGGGGGTGATGGTGCTGTGGCCGTTGGCCACGCCCACCATGGGCTTCTTGAAGTCGCTTTCCTCGTAGCCCATGGCGTAGTACATGGAGCGGTTGGGCGCGCGCGACTTGCCTTGCGTGATGTTGGCGCTGCGGCTATTGATGGGCTTGATGGAGATGGTTTTGTTGTCGGCCATGGAGGTCTCTTCGTGGGGAGGGTGCGGGAAGTATGCGTCAGGCCGGCGGCCGTTTCCAATTGCTTTGGCGGCTTCCATTAATATGCTGGACATATGAGTGATGCCATGAAAACGCTGCGCATTGAATTGCGCCAGTGGCGCCAATTCGCGGCGCTGGCCGAAGAGCTGCACTTCGGCCGGGCCGCCGCGCGCCTGCACATGACGCAGCCGCCGCTCACCCAGGCCATTGCGGGGCTGGAGCAGGCGCTGGGCGTGCGCCTGTTCGACCGCACCAAGCGCAGCGTGGCGCTCACGCCCGCGGGCCGGGCCTTGCTGCCCGAGGTGCGCGACCTGCTGGGCCGGGCGCAGGCGCTGCCCGAGCTGGCGCGCGCGGCCGCCGCGGGTGAACTGGGCCGGTTGCGGCTGGCCTTCGTATCCACCGTGGGATTCGAATTGCTGCCGCGCTGGGTGCGCGCCTTTCGCCAGCGCTGGCCGCAGGTGGCGCTGGAGCTGATCGAGGCCACGGGCGACGTGCAGCTGGAGCTGCTCGCGCGGGGCGAGGTGGACGCGGGCATGGTGCTGCATTCCCCGGGGTTCCAGGCGCCGGGCCTGGCGCACGCGCGCATCGCCAGCGAGCCCTTCGTGGTCGCGCTGCCCGAGTCGCACCCGCTGGCCGCGCGGGACCACCCGGGGTTGGCGGCGCTGCTGGCCGAGCCGCTGGTGATCTTTCCGCGGCGCATCCTGCCGACCTTGCACGACGCCATCTTCGCGCTGTACCACGCGGCGGGGCGCGCGCCGCAGGTGGCGCAGGAGGCGATCCAGATGCAGACCATCGTCAACCTGGTGTCGGCCGGGCTGGGGCTGGCCTGGGTGCCGCAGAGCGTGCGGCAGTTCCAGCGCCCTGGCGTGGTCTACCGCAGCCCCAGGCCCTCGCGGGGGCGGGCCGCGCCGGCGTGCGAGACCAGCCTGGTCTGGCGCGCCGACGCGGTCACGCCGGCGCTGGCCCACTTCATCGAATTCGCCCGCACACAAGCTGGACCACAATAGAACCATGCTTCAACATCCCCAGATCGACCCCGTCGCCCTCCAGATCGGCCCGCTGGCCATCCACTGGTATGGCCTGACCTACCTGCTGGCCTTCGGCCTGTTCCTGCTGCTGGCCAACGCGCGCCTGCGCCATCCCCCGTTCGCCAGCGTGACCCAGCCGCCCTGGACGCGCCGCGACGTGGAGGACATCCTGTTCCTCGGCGTGCTGGGCGTGGTGGCCGGCGGGCGCATCGGCTACTGCCTGTTCTACAAACCCGCGTACTACCTCGCCAACCCATTGGAGATCTTCGCGGTGTGGCAGGGCGGCATGAGCTTCCACGGCGGCCTGCTGGGCGTGATGCTGGCCATGGTCTGGTACGCGCGCAGCCGCCGGCGGCCCTTCATGCAGGTGATGGACTTCGTGGCGCCCTGCGTGCCCACGGGCCTGGCCGCGGGGCGCCTGGGCAACTTCATCAATGGCGAGCTCTGGGGCCGCGTGGCCGACCCCTCGCTGCCCTGGGGCATGGTGTTCCGCGGCGCGGGCGATCTGCCGCGCCACCCCTCGCAGGTGTACCAGTTCCTGCTCGAAGGCCTGCTGCTGTTCGTGCTGCTGTGGTTCTACGCGCGCAAGGAGCATGCGCGTGGCCAGGTGTCGGCCGTGTTCCTGTTCGGCTACGGCGTGTTCCGTTTCATCGCCGAGTTCTTCCGTGAGCCCGACGCCCACCTGGGCCTGCTCTCGCTGGGCATGAGCATGGGCCAGTGGCTGTGCGTGCCCATGATTCTGGCCGGCGCGTTCATGTGGTGGTGGTTCGGTCAGCGCAAGACCTGAACGGTCGGTCAATACACGAGGTGCGCGCGCGCCTGGCAGTTGAGGGTCCGCAGGTGCACGTCGATCTGGCCCAGGTGCAGGCCCAGCACGTCGTGCAGGATGGGGGTGAGCACGCTGCTGCCGATGCCGTCGAGCAAGGGCCGCAGCACCTGCAGCAGGTAGCCGGTGAGCGCGGTGATGGCGTTGGGCACGCTATCGCCGCCGCCGGACGAGTTGCCGTTCAGGCTGTTGGCGATCTCGTTGACGCAGGCCGCGTCGTTGGAGCCGATGAGCGCGCTGCAACCTCCGATCACGCCGCCGAGCACGGCCCCCAGGATGTCGCCCACGCTGGTCAGCAGCCCGCCGACCAGGTTGCCCACCCCGGTCAGCAGGCCTTGCAGGTTGAGTGTCAGGGTGTGGCTCAGCAGGGCCAGCACGTCGCTGCTCAGTCCGCCCAGGAATCCACCGAGGCCGTTGGTGGTGTTCTCGATGCCGGCCTTGACGTTGGTCAGGCGGGTCACGCGGCAGGCCCGGCTGCCGCAGGCCGCGCCTTGCGCGTTCCACAGGTTCTGCGCTGAGGCCTGGCGCTGCGCCAGGGTCAGGGCCGGCCCCCGATCGAGCGTTTCCACCAGCAGGGTGGCCAGCAGCGCGTCGGTGATGTTCTTGACGGTGCTGCCCAGCAGCAGGTCGTTGCCCACCGTGCCGGTTTCGCCAGCCGCCAGGGTCACGCTCGCCTGCAGCGGCAGCGCGTCCATCTTGAGGTGCGTGCGCAGGCTCACCAGGTTCACGGGCCCCAGGCCCAGGCGCAGCAGGTCCTCGTCGGCCAGGTTCTGGTCGCAGCTCGCGCTGGTGGAGAAGATTTCATTTTCATTGGCCGGGTTGGCGCCCGGCCGGCCCACGCAGACCTTGACGATGGAGGCGTTCACCGCGATGGATGCGCGCTCCGTGCCGTCGGGTTTGCGCAGCGCGGGTGTGCACATCTCGGTGAGCGTGCCCCGGCCGTTGACCAGGTCGACCATGATGGGCAGCTTGATCTGCGCGAACTGGTTGATCACCGGCAGGTTGCTGGTGCTGATCTCGATCCAGGTGCGCAACTGGGCGGTGTAGGCCGTGGCGCCCACGCCGCCGATGGCCACGGAGGGCGGCTCGATCAGCACGGTCTTCGCGCTCACCAGGCCGGCCAGGCTCAGGCCGTTGACGGCCACCGCGTGCTTCTGCGTGGCCACACCGATGGCCGAGTACAGCAGGTCCAGCGCGTTCACGCCCACGTTGAGCGCCGAGGCGGCGTTGGCGCCGGGGGCGATGATCTCGGCGAACAGGCCCGAGGGCCCGCTGGCCAGGCTGCCGAGCTGCACTTCCAGGTTGGGCACGCCCAGGCGGGTGGCCACGGCGTTGAGCAGCGCGGCGTTGCTCGCCAGCAGCGTGTCCTGCCCACCGGCCGTGACGATGGCGTTGAGCAACGGCCCCAGCTGCACGGTCTCGGCCGCGAGCAGGGTGTTGAGTTCGCCCACGCCGATGTCGGTGGCGACCGGGATGCCCAGGGCTTGCAGCAGCCCGGCGGGGGTGATCTGCACCTGCGCCAGGCCGTCGTAACCCACCAGCGAGGTGCCGGTGAGGTCGAGCCCGATGCCCTTGAGCAGGTCGCCCAGCACCGAGTCTCCGGTGCGCAGCAGGGTGCTGCCCACCGAGAACGAAGCCAGCGGGTCGGTGGCGGCGGCGATCGCTTCGGCCCGCAGGCTGCGCTCGCCCGGAAAGAAGGCGAGCAGGGGCGGTGGCGCGCCTTCGATCACCACGTGCATGGCGTTGAAGGCGGTCTGACCAGCGGTGAAGTGGCGTTCCGTGCCCTGCGCCGGGTCCCAGCGGCCGCAGGCCACCACGGGCGTGAAGCCGGCGAGGTTCTGGCCGGCGTTGGTGAGAGCCGCCGTGCGGGCCGCGGTGCAATCGGCCGGCAGCACGGCCGAGGCGCCGGCGATGGCCGCGAGGTCGGCCGTCTTCTGCAGCTCGCGCTTCATGAAAAACAGGTAGCCCAGTTCGGTGCCCACGAGCGCGATCACGATCAGGCTGAGCGCGATGGCCGTGTTGATGACGATCGAACCGGACTGGCGGCGTGACATGGTCAGAGCGCGGCGATGGCGCGGCTGGTGAGCGTGCCGGGCAGCCACTGGCTGGTGTCGAGCAGCGGCACCCAGGGCAGCAGGCGGCCGGCGGTGTAGGGGAAGGACACCGTCACGGTGAGCGTGGTGTTGGGGGTGGCGACGTTCACGCTCGCGGTCTGCGTGAGCCAGGCGCGGCGCGTGGCCGGCGTGTTGCTGTGCGCCAGCGGCACGATGACCGAGCCGCTCAGCGAGTCCCAGACCACGCTCTCGATGTGCGACTTGGCCGTGGCGAGCTCGGGGCCGGTGGCGGTGCGCAACTGGGGAAACATCTGCGCCGCGCGCGCACCGTCCGCCGCCGCGCGCGACAAGGCCTGCTGTGTGTAGAGCACGACGCCGAAGGTGGCGATGCCGTAGAACGCCAGCAGCAGGCCCAGCAGCACGAAGGCGAATTCGATCGCCGCCACGCCGCGCTGCCGGCGGTTCACAGCGCGCTCCCGTCGAGCAGCACGCTGGCCCGGCCCACCAGTTCGTTGGGCAGGGCAAAGGACGGGAAGGGTGGCAGCACCTGGTGCAGGTCGCCCAGCCGCACGGTGACGCTCACTTGGCAGCGCAGCGCCCACGAGGTGCCGCAGGGCAGTGTGCCGGCGGGCTGCAGGCAGGTGCCGGTGGCGGTCTGGCAGACCTCGGGCAGCGGGATGGTGAGCACCGCGGCCGTGGGCTTCCAGCCCAGGGAGCGGTCTTCGGCCACCTGCTGTGCCTTGAGCTGCCGCGCGGCCAGGCTGTTCTGGTGCCGCAGGGCCGCGCGCGCGCCGTCTTCGGCCGCGTTCTGCAGCCCGAAGCGGAAGGTGAACAGGATGCTGTAGCAGACGATCGAATAGACCAGGCCGAAGAAGAGCAGGAAGGCCATGGCGTACTCGATGGCGTACACACCGCGCTGGCGCCGGTGTCGGCGAAGGAGGGCCTGGGCCGGGCGCATGGCCGTGAACCGCTGGCCTTACTTGGTCTGCAGCCGCGAACCGAACCAGACCGGCAGTGGCTGCTCGAAGCTCTTCATGTAGCGCTGGTGGCTGGCCTCGGCCACCGCACCGTCGATGGGCCGTGGCGTGGCCGAGGCCTCGCGCCCCTCGCGCTGGCGCTGCAGCAGCTCGTGGGTGGCGTCCCCCACGCGCGCGGAAGGCGCGGCCGGGGTGGCTGGCGCCGGGGCCGATTGCGCCCACAGCGGCGGCGCCACCGCGAGCGCGGCCCACAGGGCCAGGCATCGCAGCGGGTGTGGGTGGTGCGTTCTTGTTTTCATGGAACCTCCTGAGGGTGTGACAGCGTGAGAGATCAGGGCGTGGCCAGGGCCGGGGGCGTGGCGAGCATCGGGCTCAACCGCAGGCCGGTCTGCACCGCCAGGGTGCCCGCCAGCGGGCGGTGCGGCGCGAGTTCCTGGGCCAGTTGTTCGATCGCCTGGCGCGTGGCGCCGCTGAAGCGGGCTTCGTCCATCACCTGGCGGGCCTGCTCGGTCTGGCCCTGCGTGAGCAGGTACAGCGCGAGGTTGCTGCGCACCCTGGGGTGGGTGGGCAGCAGCTGCGCGGCCTGTTGCACCGGCAGGCGCGCGGCGTCGAAGCGCTGCGCGCGCAGCAGGGCGTAACCCAGGTCGCTGAGCAGCAGGCCGTCGGCCGGCAGCACCTGGCGCGCGCGCTCGAACATCTCGGCCGCGCGCGTGTAGTCGTCGCTGGCGCCGGCGAGCAGGCCCAGGCCCCGGTAGGCGGCGGCGCGCTCGGGGGTGTCGAGCAGCTTGTCGTACAGCGCCGCGCTGGGCGCGGGCTGGCCGGTCTGGCGCAGGGCGTCGGCGCGCAGCAGGCGGGTTTCGGAACTGACCCCCCAGCGCTGCTCCAGCGCGTCGATGTGGGCGAGCGAGGCGAACCACATGCCGTTGCCCTGCATCTGGCGCACCAGCGACAGGTAGGTGGGCCGGTTGTCCAGCGTGGGTTCG
The DNA here is from genome assembly GCF_058787875.1 of Hydrogenophaga sp. FW305-3-2-15-A-LB1. NCBI lineage: Bacteria > Pseudomonadati > Pseudomonadota > Betaproteobacteria > Burkholderiales > Comamonadaceae > Hydrogenophaga > Hydrogenophaga sp. FW305-3-2-15-A-LB1. The sequence continues at coordinate 13,772 of NZ_JBYTAE010000088.1, forward strand.
CGGGCGGCGGCCTGCGCGGCTTCGAGCTGCGCCGCGTCGGGCAGCGAGGCGCAGGCGCCCAGCGCCAGGGCGCCGGCACCGAGCAGCAGGCTGCCGCAGGCGCGGCCGAGCGAAGAGAGGCGGGTGGAGGCGGTGGTGTTCATGATCCGGTCATGCTCCCGACGGAGCGGATGATGGCGAGGAAACCGGGACCCGCGGTGATGATCACCAGCGCGGGCAGGAGGGTGGTGACCATCACGACGGTCATCTTCACGGTGATCTTTCCGATAAGCGCCTTCATGCCGGCCTTGCGGTGCACGCGCAGGCGCTCGCTGAACTGGCGGATCGGTTCCTGGATGGCGCCGCCGTGTTTGTCGACCTGGTTGATCAGGGCGACGAAGTCCATCAGGTGCTGGTTGTCGTGCAGGCCGGCCATGCGCTGGTAGGCCTGCTCGCGCGTGCGGCCCTGGCTGTACTGGCGGTTGGCCTGCGCCACTTCCGCGCCGAGCACCGGCAGCACGTGCTGGAAGTCGCTGGCGATCACCTGCAGGCTCTGGTCCAGGCTCAGGCCCACGCTCTGCAGCAGGCCCAGCATGTCCACGAACAGGGGCAGTTCGTGCGCCACGCGCTCGCGGCGCTGGCCGGCGCGGTGCTTGAGCAGCCACTTGGGGCCCATGAAGCCGACGGCGAAGGCCGCCGCGGACCACAACAAGGCGTTGCCCGAATGGCCCCAGGCCAGGTGGACCAGCACCGGCAGGCCCAGCGCCAGCACGGCGCGCGAGATCAGCAGGGTGAGCTGGGCCCGCACCGGCGGCAGGCCGCATTGCTGGATGAGGCGGCGGTCTTCATCGGCCACGAGCAGCCGGCCCAGGCGGCTTTCCAGCCAGCGCGCGGGCCAGTGGCTGCCTTGCAGGAAGGCCAGTTCGTCGGGCAGGGCATGGGCCGGTGTGGCGTTCTCGCCCAGGGCCCGCTGGATGACCTGCGCCGTGGTCTGGCGCCGCGCGTGCTGGTGCAGCAGCAGGCCGGCGGCCATCGCCAGGGCCAGGGCCAGCAGCAGCACGGCCAGGATGGACAGGGGCAGGGCGTTCATGGTGGGTTGCCTCGGATCAGGACAGCCGCGCCAGCCGGTAGAGCAGCAGCGCGCCGAACGCCTGCAGGCCGATGGCACCGAACACCATGGCCTGCCCCGTGGGATCGCTCCACATGCGCGCGAAGTAGTCGCCGTTGGTGGTGACGATCGCCCCCCCGACCACCACCGGCAGCAGACCCAGGATCCAGGCCGAGAAGCGCGTTTCGGCCGACATCGCCACCAGCTCCTGTTCGGCCTCCTCGTGGTCGCGCATGAAGTGGGCGACGCGTTCGAGCAGCACATCGGATCGGCCGCCGTAGCGCATGCCCAGGCCGAGGATGGAGGCCAGCAGGAAGATCTCTTCGATGTGCACCTTGCGCGCGATCTGCAGCAGCGCCTGGTCGATGTTCACGCCGGCCTTGATCAGGCCCATGGCGTTGTCCATGTGGCCGCGCAGCGGCTGCTTGGTGGTGGCCACGGCGGTCTGGAACGCGGCCTGGGTGGAGTGGCCCATCACGATCAGGCGCACGATCACGTCGAGAAAGCCGGGCAGTTGCCGGATGATCTGGCGCCGCATGCGCTGCACCCGAAGCCAGATGAAGAAGGCGCCACCGATGAGCAGCACCGCGAGCAGGCCCAGCGCGCTCACGGCGCCCGAGCTCAGCGCGGTGACGCCGACCGAGACGGTGGTGGCGGCCAGCCCGCCCAGCAGCGCGCCGGGCGGCACCGCGCCCAGCAGCCAGCCCGGCAGGCGCACGGCGGGCTTGCGGGCGGTGGTCGAGGAGGGCAGCGGCACCACCGGTGGGGGCGCGCCAAACCGCAGCGAACCCGAGGGCAGCGGGTTGGCGGCCACCGGGTCGATGCGGTCGGCCAGGTGGCGCTGGGCCAGCTGGCGGCGCTGGCGCCGCACCGAAGCGGCCCACAGCAGCACGCCGACGGCGGCCAGCAGCAGGGCCACGGCGAGGGCGACGGCGCTGCGTTCAGGCATGGCCGTGCTCCGTGAGCTGGGCCTGCAGGCTCTGGCGCAGGCGCGCGATCTTGGGGGAGTGCGGCACCACGCCCATGGCGATCCAGTGATCGCCTTCCTGGCCATCGGGCTGCGTCACCGGCTCGTGGCGGAACAGCTCCTGCATCGCGACCACGCTGTCGTTCAAGCCGGTGATCTCGCTGATGGAGAGGATTCGGCGCGTGCCGTTGGGCAGGCGGCCGATCTGCACGATGAAGTCGATCGCGTTGGCGATCTGGCGGCGCAGGCTGAGTTCGCTGCCCTGGTAACCCCCGAAGCCCGCGAGCATCTCCAGGCGGTACAGGCATTCGCGCGGCGAACTGGCGTGGATGGTGCCCATGGAGCCGTCGTGCCCGGTGTTCATGGCCTGCAGCATTTCGATCACCTCGCCGCCACGCACCTCGCCCACGATGATGCGGTCGGGCCGCATGCGCAGGCTGTTGCGCAGCAGGTCGCGGATGGCCACGCTGCCCGAGCCGTCGTAGCCGCCGGGGCGGCTCTCCAGCCGCACCACGTGCGGGTGGTTGAGGGCGAGTTCGGCGGTGTCCTCGATGGTGACCACGCGCTCGGTGTCGGGCGCGAAGTTGGCCAGCGCGTTGAGCAGTGAGGTCTTGCCCGAGCTGGTGCCGCCGCTGACCAGGATGTTGCAGCGCGAGCGCACCGCCATCTCCAGCAGGTGGCCCATGGCCTGGTCGAAGGTGCCGAGCTCGAACAGCTCCTCGGGGCTCAGCGGGTCCTTGCGGAACTTGCGGATGGACACCGCCGGGCCGTTGATCACCAGGGGCTCGATCACCACGTTGATGCGGCCGCCGTCGCTCAGGCGCGCGTCGACCATGGGGTTGGACTCGTCGAGCCGGCGGCCGATGGGCGCGAGGATGCGGCGGATGATGCGCATCAGGTGCTCGTTGTCGGTGAAGGCCACGTGCTCCTTCTGCAGCATGCCGCGGCGCGACACGTAGACCAGCTTGCTGCCGTTGATGAGGATGTCCTCCACGCTCGGGTCGTTCAACAGGTCTTCCAGCGGGCCGAAGCCGGCGAATTCCTTGGTGAGGGCATCGGCGAGCAGCTGGGTTTCGCGCGCGTTGATCGGCACGCGGTGCAGGCGCACCTGGCTCTCGCATTCGAGGTTGACGAACTGCTGCACCGAGCTGCGCGACCAGCGTCCGAACTCGGCACCGAGTTCCTCGATGCGGTTGAGCAGGTGTTCGTGGATGAAGGTCTTGACGGTCTGGAACTCGTTGGAGTTCAGGAAGGCCTGCTGGTTGTCGGAAAACTCGACGTGGTTCGTCATGGCCTGTTACCTCCGGTGGATCCACTTGTTGAGCATCTGCGCCACGCGCGGCGTCCACGGTGGGGGCTCGCCGCCGTCGGGCGGCGCGCTGCCATCGATCCACGGCAGCAGGCCGCGCACCATCTGGCCGACCGCCTGCACGTAGGGGTCGTTGCGCGCGGATCGCGCCAGCAGCTGGCCCTGGCACGAGGCCGCCAGCAGGGCGCTGGCGCGCGCCGGCAGCACGTGGCTCAAGGGCAGGCCGAGCTGGTGGGCGATGTCCAGCGCGGGCAGGTTCACGAACGGCTCGAACTTGTTGACCACCAGCGAGAGCCGCTGCATGTTGACGTCATGTTCCCGCAGCTCGCGCAACAGCGCGGCGGTGGAGACGATGCCGCCGATGCTCTGGTCGCAGACCACCCAGACCTGGTCGGCGTTGCGCGCGACCTGGGCCACGAAGTCGATCGACGAGAAGCCGCCGAGGTCGGCGATCTGCACGTCGAAGAAATCGGTCAGGCGCTGGACCAGCGAGACCGACTCGGCGTGCGAGATCTCGCGGATCTGCGCCAGGCTGGCCGGCAGGGGCAGCACCGCCGCGCCGCTGGCGTGTTGCACCAGCGCGGTCTGCAGCAGGGTCGGGTCCAGGCGGTGCAGGTTGTGCACGCCGTCCACGAAGCTGAACTCGCTCTTGAGCCCGAGGTAGAGCAGGGCGTCGCGCGCGGGCAGCCCCAGGTCGAGCAGGGCCACGCCCTGGCGGTGGACCACGCGCCCGGGCACGCGGGCCAGGGCGGCCGCGCGCTGCTCCTGCAGCATCGCGGCGAGGTTGCAGGCCAGCGTGCTGACGCCCAGGCCGACGCGCGCGCCGAGCAGGGCGATGCTGCGGCCCTTGACCTGCGGCGAGCGCTGGCCCTGGCGCCGCGCCATCAAGTCCTGCAGCACCGCCAGCACCTCGGTGGTCGGGCCGTCGAGGTCGAGGAAGTCGTCCACGCCCGCGCGCAGGGCGGCGAGCGTGGTGTTGGTTTCGTTCGCGTGGCCGGTGCCGATCAGCAGCAGCTCCGGCCAGTCGCGCCGCAGGGCAGTGGCCAGGCGCGTGCTGCGCAGGGCCTGGGCGCCCGAAAAGTCCAGGAACAGGGTGCGGGGCTGGGCCGTGGCGATGCGTTCGCCCAGCGCGGCTTCGTCGAGCGTGACCACCGTGACCTGGCCGAGGTGCCCCAAGGCCGCGTTCAGCCAGCCTGTGTGTTCGCCGTTGTCCGACGCGTACAGGTAGACGTTGCGGCTCTGGACCGTGGTGTGCAGGGGGGTGGGCATGGTGCTCATGGCGGGTGGCCGGGCGTCACCGGGAAAAACCGGGCAGGGCGTCGTCGGCGCCGTTGCCCACGAGGAAACCGCGCCAGAAGGCGGGGTCGCGCTGCTCGGTGCGACCGGGCAGGGCCGCATCCACCTGGGTGCCTTGGGCGAGCGGCTTGACGAGGTGGGGCGTGACCACGATCACCAGCTCGCGTTCGTTCTGCTGGTAGTCCTGGCGCTTGAACATCGTGCCCAGCACCGGCAGGTCGCCGAGCATGGGCACCTTGTCCACGCTGGAGGTGGTGGTGCGGCTGACCAGGCCGCCGATCACGAAGCTTTCGCCGTCGCCGAGTTCGACCGTGGTGTCGGCGCGGCGCGTGGTGATCGCGGGCACGGCGACACCGCTGAGCGTGACGGCGTTGGTGTAGTCGAGGTCGCTGGCCTCGGGCGCCACCTTGAGCACGATGCGCTGGTTGGACAGCACGGTGGGCGAGACGGTCAGTCCGATGCCGAAGGGCTTGTATTCGATGCTGGTGGTGCCCAGGCCTTGCGCCACGGGCACCGGAATCTCGCCCCCGGCGAGGAAGTTCGCGCTCTGGCCCGAGAGCGCGACCAGCGTGGGTTCGGCCAGCACGCGGGCCAGGCCGTTGCCTTCGAGCAGGCCCAGGTTCACGCCGATGTTGGCCTTGCCGAAGCTCAGCAGCAGGCCGAAGGCCTGCGCGAGAGGCGAGGTTATCTCGCCTTTGATCACACCGTCGCGCTCGAACCCGAAGGACTGGAGCGAGCTGGGCGAGAACACGCCGAAGCTGAAGCCGTGCTTGTTCGGTGCGGTGCTGAAGATGTTCAGCCCGGCCTGTTTGAGCACGCGCTTGTTGAATTCCACGATCTTGACTTCGACCTGCACGGTCTGGCTTTTCACGCTCAGGGTGGAGCGGTCGGCCAGCGGTGCCTTGTCGGGCTGCTGCGCCAGGGCCGCCTCGCGCGCCTGCTGGTGCTCGGCGGCCGTCGGGAAGGCGCCTTGCAGCACCGCGCCGTCGCGCTGCACGTGCAGGGTGTAGGTGGTGGCGGCGTCGCTGCCACGCTCCCACACCAGCAGCGAGGTGCTGCCCGGGGCCTTGCCGGTGATGATGAGGCGCGCGCCCGGTGCACCCGATGCCGCGCGCGCCTTGCGCGTGACCATGACCGAGGCGACCTGCTCGTTGGCGATGGCGATGCGGTCCACACCCTTGTCGATCACCAGTTCCTGCTGCGTGCCCGCGGTCAGCCGCAGGAGCCGGTCGGTGCTCGCGCTGGCCGATGCGTCGCTCGCCGGTTGCGCGAACAGGCCACCCGAGGTGGCGGTGATCAACAGGCCGGCCAGCAGCGCCAGGCGGGGCCAGCGCGACGGCCGGGGAAGGGAGCGGGGTGTGGGCTTGAACATCATGCGGAGCACCTGGTGGGTTGACGCGCGTGGTCTCAATAGCGCACGGTGTCGCGGCGGTCGCCGCGGATGATCTCGACCTCATGGCCCGTGGGGGCCGCGGTCGCCAGCACCGCGCGGGGCGCGGCGCCCGGCTGTGCCGGCCGGCGGGTGCCCGCCGCGCCGCCACCGGCCGCGAGGTCCTGCGTGGTCAGGCCGGCGAGCGCGCGGTCCATGCCGGTGAGCGCGCCGCCGCTGCGGCGGGCCGGCTGCAAGGCGGTCTGCAGCTCGGCGAACAGGGTGGGATCGGGTTCGGCGGTGTCGTTCGGGTGGCGCAGCGCCAGCAGCAGGCGGCCGTTGGCCTCGCCCAATGCGAGCCGGTTCACGTCTTCCACCGGCACGGCGAGCACGGCGGTGCGCGCGGGTTGCTGGTTGCCTGCCTGGGGTTTCTGGTTGCCGCGGCCCTCGCCGCTGGTGGGCATGCCGTCCACCGAGGCCGTGCCGAAGGCCAGCACGCGCTTGCGCGCCAGCAGCAGGCGCGACTGGCTGCGGTCCACGTCCCGGCCGTCGGCCTTGAGGGCGAAGAACACATCGACGAAATCGCCCGGGCGCACGCTGTTGGCCACGCCCATGACCTCGTCGGCCTTCACGGCCACGGCGCGCTCGCCGGGCTCCAGGCGCAGGGCCAGGCCGGACACCAGCTGGTTCTCGAGCAGCGGGGCGCCGGTGCCCAGGTCGAACACCGGCACGCGGCCGACGGCCTCGGCCACCGTCATGAAGGCGCCAGCCGGGTTGATGGGAAGTTGCGCCACGCGCAGCGCGCCGGCTTCGATGGCCTGGCCCGCCGGCAGCGGTTTGGTGGCCACCACCACCGGGAAAGTGGCCTCGGCCGGCGCGAGCTGCGCAACCGGCTGCGGGGCGGCCACCGGCGGGGGTGGTTTGCGGCTGAGCATCCACGCATAGCCGATCAGCAGGAGCGCCAGCAACACCAGGACGCCAGCGATGATTTGGGTGAATCGGATCATGGTGTCGGGCCTTTGAAGGGATGGGTCGGTGTCCGCGGCGCTTCAGCCGCCAGCGCGCCAGGCCATGAAGGCGATGGTCGAGACGGCGAGATACGCCGCCAGGGGGATCGGACGTGCGCGCGACCCGGTGCCACGCGGCCGGCCCGAGAGCGCCAGCGCCAGACGCGGCGCCAAGGGCCAGCGCTGCAGCGCGAGCCAGAGCAGGCCGTGCAGCCCGGCCAGCAGGCTGGCGGCGACCCAGATGGGCAGCAGCGGCTGCAGACCCACCCACAGGCCCAGGGCGCCCGCGAACTTGACGTCGCCCGCACCCATGAGTCCGAAGGCATAGAAACAGAGCAGGCCGCCGAACGCGGTGGCACCGCCCAGCAGGGCCTGCGGCCAGGTCAGGCCGAAGGGCTGCAGGTCCAGGGCCAGGGCGGCCAGCGCCAGTGCGATGCCCGCCAGCACCAGCCCGTTGCGCACCCGGCGCTCGAGGCCATCGTGAACGATGGCGATCAGCAGCCAGAGCAGCAGGACCAGTTTCATGGCGGGCAACCTCGGCCAGGGGGTGAGGTCAGGGGGTGGCCGCGCCGGTGGTGGCCACCGTTTTCACGTGCGCAAAGATGGCGTTCAGCGTGCCCTTGACGCCGGCGTCGCTGTTGAAAACGGCGAGCAGGATGACCGCCATCAGGCCGGCGATGATGCCGTATTCGATTGCGGTGGCGCCTTCTTCGTCGCGCAGGAAACGGGTGATAGCTGCTTTCATGATGAACTCCTGTAGGGAAAACTGGATTGAGAACTTTGGATCGACTATCAATTGATCGGTCTTGCCGATCGGCTGGAAATGAGGCCCTTGGTTTTCATCACCGAGCGGTTAATCGGTGAGGGCAGATGGGTGGTTTCGATAATTCAACCTCCTTGCATGAAAGCCAATCCGATGCGACACCGGAAAGGCAATCCAACATTCCCTACACGCTTTGGGTTGTTGGCCCGAGAGCGCGCTGTGGTGCTGCGTTTCCGCGGTGTTCAGCCCGTTGAGGTGATTTCCAGACGGATTCGCTTCGATCTGGCAATCGTATCGACGGGGCGATTGGATAATGAAGGGAAGTTAGGGGTTTGCACCGCCTATTAATTCGGTTTGATGCAATTGCCGTGAGGTATTGCGCAGGCAATGCAAAGTAATTGGGTCTTGTATTTTGACCAAATGGTCTTGTTTTTAAACAGGAGTGGGGCGCGGCGTGTCCCGGCATGCAAAGATTTGCATGGGGACGGGCATTCGATTGCATCGATGGGCGAAATGGCTGGCAACCCGGGATGCCGATCCGCAGCCGCCCATGCCCGGCCTCGGCGGTACTTCGGGTAAGTCCGGGGTGTCGGGGGCGCGGTGGATGGTCTTAGAATTACGCGTAATTACAGATAATTTTGCAAACGACCGATGCTCAACTCCCTGCATGACGAAGTGGCCACGAAGCTGCGCGAGCGCATCTTCGCGGGGGTGCTCGCCCCGGGCAGCTTCGTCGACGAACCTGCGCTGTGCGCGGAACTGGCCATCTCGCGCACGCCGCTGCGCGAAGCCCTGAAGGTGCTGACCGCCGAAGGCCTGGTGCGGCACGAACCCCGGCGCGGCTGTTTCGTGAGCGAGGTCACCGAGCGCGATCTCGACGAGATCTTTCCCGTCATCGCGCTGCTCGAAGGGCGTTGCGCCTTCGAGGCCGCGAACAACGCGAGCGATGCCGACCTCGCGGCCCTGGAGCAACTGCACGACCGGCTCAACCGCAGCGCCCGGGCCCGGCTCATCAACGAGTACTACGATGCCAACTTCAAGATCCACGAGGCCATCATCACGCTGGCGAACAACCGCTGGCTGGCCCAGGTGATCGGCGACCTGCGCAAGATCGTCAAGCTCGCGCGCCTGCAGCAGCTGCACGCGCCGGGGCGGCTGGACCAGAGCCTGTCCGAGCACATGGCGGTGTTCGCCGCGCTCAAGGCGCGCGACGCCGAGGGCGCCGAAGCCGCCATGCGCACCCACCTCACGCGACAGCGCGTGGCCTTGCGGGAACTGGCCCGCAATCAGACATCGAGGCTTTCGGCATGACCCCACCCGACTGGTTGGCGCAAGGCGTCTCCCTTCTGCGCCCGACGGCGAAAGCCGCTGGCCCACGCTCGACCCAGGAGCGGCTCGATGCCACCTTGCGGCACGACGAAGAGGCCATGTCGCCGCGCATGCTGCGCCAGTCCCTCCGGGACCTGCAGGCCATCGTGGACCCGTTGGTGAGCGAGGTCGAGGGCGGGCGCCGCGCGCAGGCCATGATGGACTGGTACGCCAGCGCTTCGCCGCCGCACCGGCGCGACCTCTGGCTGCTCATGAGCGAGCGCTTCGTGGCCGACCCCCAGCGCGTCAAGAAGGCGCAGGCCCAGTTCGCCGCCGCCGTGGGCACGCCCGACGAGGCCGCGGCCGAGGTGCTCTACCGGCGCGCCACCGTCTCGCCCCGGCGCCGCCTGCTGCAGCGCTTCAGCGCCAACCCCGAGGGCGTGCGCTTCCTGGTGGACATGCGCGCCGAGCTGCAGCCGCAGTTGCGCAGCGACAAGCGCCTGTTCGCGCTGGACGTGGAGATGGAGTACATGTTCTCCACCTGGTTCGACGTGGGCTTTCTCGACCTGCGCCGCATCACCTGGGACTCGCCGGCCTCGCTGGTGGAAAAGCTCATCAAGTACGAGGCGGTGCACGACATCCGCAGCTGGGCCGACGTGAAGAACCGGCTCGACAGCGACCGCCGCTGCTACGGCTTCTTCCACCCGCGCCTGCCCGAGGAGCCGCTGATCTTCGTCGAGGTGGCGCTGATGAACGAGATCGCCGCCAGCATCACGCCGTTGCTCGACGAGGCGGCCGCGCCGGCCGACCTGGGCAAGGCCACCACCGCCATCTTCTATTCGATCAGCAACACGCAGACCGGCCTCAAGGGCGTGAGCTTCGGGGACTCGCTCATCAAGCGCGTGGTCGAGACGCTCAAGCAGGAATTCCCCCGCCTCAAGACCTTCGCCACCCTCTCGCCCATTCCGGCCCTGCGCGGTTGGCTCACGAAGAACGCCCCGGCCGAGATGCTCAAGGCCTGGGAGCGTGTGGACGAGCTGGCCGAAAACGCGCCCGAGCGCCGCGCGCTCATGGGCTGGGCCGCGCGTTACCTGGGCGACGAGTTGAACGAGGGCAAGCCGCTGGACCCGGTGGCGCGCTTCCACCTGGGCAACGGCGCGCGGGTCGAGCGCCTGAACTGGGCCGCCGATCCGTCGGCCAAGGGGCTGAAACAGTCCTACGGCCTGATGGTGAACTACCTCTACGATCTCAAGCGACTGGACAAGCACCGCGCCTCGCTCGCGCAGGGAAAGATCCCGATAGCCGCGGCCATCAAGGACCTCTATCTTTGAAGCCGCCATTTCAACCACAAGGAGACAACAGCATGACCGAGAGCCTGAATCGACGAGACATCCTGCGCGCGGCCGTGGCCGGCGCCACCCTCTATGCCACGGCGGGCCATGCCCAGTCGACCTGGCCCACCAAGCCGGTGACCCTGATCGTGCCGTTCCCGGCAGGGGGTGGCACCGATGCGTTTGCCCGGCCCATGGCCGCGCAGTTCGCGCGGCTCTCGGGCAAGAGCCTGGTGATCGACAACCGGGGCGGTGCGGGCGGCACGCTGGGCGCCAGCATCGCGGCCAAGGCCGCGCCCGACGGCTACACCCTCTTCATGGGCGCGGTGCACCACGCCATCGCGCCCAGCATGTACCCCAAGCTCGACTACGACATCGACAAGGACCTGGTGCCGCTGATCCTGGTGGCCAGCGTGCCGCAGGTGGTGGTGGTCAACCCCAAGCGCGTGACCTCCGCCAACTTCAAGGAGTTCCTCGCCATGGCCAAGGCCAACCCGGGCAAGCTCAACTACGCCTCGGCCGGCAGCGGCACCTCGCACCACCTCGCGGGCGAACTCTTCAAGCAGCAGACCAAGACCTTCATCACCCACATTCCCTACCGCGGCGCGGGCCCGGCGCTCAACGACCTGATCGCCGGCCAGGTGGACGTGATGTTCGACGGCCTGGGCTCGTCGGCCGCGCACATCAAGGGCGGGCGCATCAAGGCACTGATGGTGTCGGGCAAGCAGCGCAGCCCGGCCTTGCCGGACGTGCCCTGCGCGGCCGAGATGGGCCTGCCGGACTACAACGTGACCACCTGGTACGGCGTGTGGGCGCCCAAGGGCACGCCGGCGGACGCGCAGAAAGGCGCGATCGATGAAATCCGCAAGGCCGTGAGCACGGATGAAGCGAAAGCGGTCTGGGCCAACCAGGGTGCGGAATTCGCCAACGTGAGTGGCCCGCAGTTCGATGCCTTCGTCAAGGGCGAAATCCAGAAGTGGGCGCAGGTGGTCAAGGCCTCGGGCGCCACGCTCGAATGAGCGGCCGGGTTCACCTGGCCATCGATCACGCGCTGGCGCGCGTGACGCTGTCCCACCCGGGCAAGTTCAACGCCATGTCGCGCGCGATGTGGCGCGAGCTGAAGTCGGTCTTCACCGAGCTGCAGGCGCGCACCGAGTTGCGCGGCGTGATCGTGGCGGGCGAGGGCGGGCACTTCTGCGCCGGTGGCGACATCGCCGAATACCCGGGCTTTCGCTTCGATGCCGACGCGCTGCGCGACTTCCACGAGAACGACGTGTGGGGCGGCCTGGGCGCCATGCTGGCCTGCGACCTGCCGCTGCTGGCGCAGATCGAGGGCAACTGCATGGGCGCGGGCGTGGAGATCGCCAGCTGCTGCGACATCCGCGTGGCCGGCGAGGGCGCGCGCTTCGGCGCGCCCATCGCCCGCCTGGGTTTTCCCATGGCCCCGCGCGAAGCCCAGCTGGTGGCGCGCGAGGCCGGCCTGGCGACCGCGCGCGAGATGCTGCTGGAAGCCGCCGTGCTCGATGCGCACGAGATGAAGGCGCGCGGTTTCCTGCAAGCGGTGCGGCCCGATGCCGAGCTGAGCGCCGAAGTGCAGGCCCGCGCGCAGCGCATCGCGCGCCTGGCGCCGCAGGCCGCGCGGCAGAACAAGCAGACCCTGCGCGCGCTCGGCGCGGGCCAGCCGGTGCAGGCCGTGGTCGAGCAGGCCTACCATTACGCCGCCCAGGCCGAACACCGCGAAGGCATCGCCGCCTTCCTGGCCAAGCGCCAACCCGTTTTCTGAATCCCTTTTCCTCCGTTGCGTTCCCACACCATGAACCACAACCTGTACGCCGCGTTGCGCGCGGCCTTTCCCGCCGATCTGGACAGCACCGCCGTGGAGACGGTGGGCGGCGCCCATGCCGGCCTGCGCTACTCCTGGCGCGACCTGGACCGCGCCAGCGCCATGATGGCCAACCTGCTCGATTCGATGAAGCTGCCCGAAGGCTCGCGCATCGCGGTGCAGGTGGAGAAGTCGGTCGAGGCCCTGGTGCTGTACCTCGCCACCTTGCGCGCGGGCCACGTGTTCCTGCCGCTCAACACGGCCTACCAGGCCGGTGAGATCGAGTACTTCATCGGCAACGCCGAACCCGCCGTGGTGGTCTGCAGCCCGGCCAACTTCGGCTGGGTCTCCAAGATCGCCTTCAAGGCCGGCACGCGCCACGTCTTCACGCTGGGCGACGACCGCACCGGCAGCCTGCTGGAGCGCGCCGCGCACCACAGCGCCGAGCACACCCCGGCGCACAGCCGCGCCGAAGACCTGGGCGTGATCATCTACACCAGCGGCACCACCGGTCGCAGCAAAGGGGCGATGCTCTCGCACGGCAACATGCTGAGCAACGCGCAAGTGCTGCGCGAATACTGGGGCTGGAAACCGGGCGACGTGCTGATCCACGCGCTGCCGATCTTCCACGTGCACGGCCTGTTCGTGGCCATCCACGGCGCGCTGATCAACGGCAGCCCGATGTTGTGGCTCAACAAGTTCGAGCCGCGCGCGGTGCTGGAACTGTTCCCGCGCGCCACGGTGTTCATGGGTGTGCCCACGCTGTACGTGCGCCTGCTCGCCGAACCGGGCCTCACGAAACAGCAGGTGGCCCACATGCGCCTGTTCATTTCGGGCTCCGCGCCCTTGCTGATCGAGACCTTCGAGGAGTGGAAGGCCCGCACGGGCCACACCATCCTGGAGCGTTACGGCATGAGCGAGACGGTGATGATCACCTCCAACCCCTATGCGGCGGACGCGCGCTTCGGTGGCGAGAGCGAGCGGCGCGGCGGCACCGTGGGCTTTCCCCTGCCGGGCAACGAGCTGCGGGTGGTGGACGAGGACACGAAGGCGGTGCCGGTGGGCGAGATCGGTGCGATCCAGGTGCGCGGGCCCAATGTGTTCAAGGGTTATTGGCGCATGCCGGAGAAGACGGCCGAGGAGTTCACCGCCGACGGCTTCTTCAAGACGGGCGATGTGGGGCGCATCGACGAGCGGGGCTATGTGAGCATCGTCGGGCGCAGCAAGGACCTGATCATTTCCGGGGGGTACAACGTCTACCCGGCCGAGATCGAGGGCTACATCAACGAGATGCCGGGCGTGGCCGAGAGCGCGGTGGTGGGGGTGCCACACCCGGACTTCGGCGAGGTGGGCGTGGCGGTGGTGATCACCAAGCCCGGGGCTTCGGTGAAGCCCGATGAGGTGGTGTCCGCGCTCAAGGCGCGGCTGGCCAACTTCAAGATTCCCAAGCGCTGTGTGGTGGTGGCGGAGTTGCCGCGCAACACCATGGGGAAGGTGCAGAAAAACCTGCTTCGGGATCAGTACAAGGGCTTGTTCGCCTGACTGTTTTCTCCGGCCACAGCGGTCCTCGGTGATCGGGGTGGCCGGCTCCGCTCATGTCCCCCGAACCGGCTTCGCCGGTTCTCCTCCTTTACTTCGCTGCGCCGGCCACCCCGATC
>NZ_JBYTAE010000089.1:0-27322 GCF_058787875.1 Hydrogenophaga sp. FW305-3-2-15-A-LB1
CTGCATCCCCCTCCCGGCGCCACCACTTCCTCAAGCCCGCCCTGGGCCTGGCCCTGTCGCTGGCCACCGCCGGCGCCTTCGCGCAGGCACCCGCCCCGATGAAGATCGCCACCGTGGTGTGGATCGGCTACGGCCCGTTCTACGTGGCCGAAGCGCTGGACCTCTACAAGAAATACAAGCTCAAGGTCTCGCTGCAGGTCTTCAACGACCCCGCGCTGATCCCGGCGGCCATCGCCTCGGGCGCGGTGGACGGCGGCATGCTGACCTACGACCAGGTGGTGGGCCAGGTCGCCGCAGGCCGCGCCATGAAGGTGGTGATGCCCATCGACTACTCCAACGGCGGCGACGCCATCGTGGCCGACGGCAGCATCACCAAGGTGGCCGACTTCAAAGGCAAGAAGATCGGCTACAACCCGCTCTCGCCGAGCGACTTCCTGCTCTCCTACGCGCTCAAGACGGTGAACCTGAGCGAGAAGGACATCACCCCGGTGAGCATGACGCCCGAAGCCGTGCCGGCGGCGATGGCCTCGGGCCAGTTGCCCATCGGCGTGACCTACGAGCCCAGCCTGTCGCAGATCCTCGGCCAGGGCGGCGGCAAGAAGTTCAAGGTGGTGTTCTCCTCGAAGAACGCGCCGGGCCTGATCGCCGACGTGCTGGTGTTCGACGACAAGGTCATCAAGGCCAAACCGGCCGAGATCACCGGCATCATGAAGGCCTACCTGGACGGCATGGCCTACATGAAGGCCAAGCCGGCCGAGGCACACAAGATCATCGGCAAGTTCATGGGCGTGTCCGCCGCGGAGGTGAAGGAACAGCTCACCGGCGTCTACAACATCCCGCTGGCCGAGATGCCCAAGGCCTTCCTGCCCGCGAAGGAAACCACCTCGTACTACGCCAGCGGCGACATCATCGCCCAGCTGCTCAAGGCCAAGGGCCAGATCACCACGATTCCCGCCACCGAAGCCACGTTCGACGCCGGCCTCGTCAAGGCCATGGTCGCGAAGTAAGCCGCCATGACATCGGTGTTCCGCTATGAGGACGGCGTGTGGCCCAACGTGGCCGCCCTCGCCTTCACGCTGCTGGGCTGGCCCGCGGGCATCGTCCTGCTCGGCCAGGCCAACGGCTGGCTCAACGCGCTGGGCGTGCTGCTGGTGGCGCAGACCCTGGTCTGGTCGGCCTACTTCATCCACGAGTTCGCGCACTACGCGATTTTCAAGACACCCCAGGCCAACGAGCGCTGGGGCACGCTCATGAGCTGGATCAACGGCAGCTGCTTCGCCAGCTTCGCCGACCTGCGCCGCAAACACATGCGCCACCACGTGGAGCGCGCCGACGTGATCACCTTCGACGCCCAGGCCTTCCTGCGCGCGCGCCCCGTCATCCGCCGCACGGTGCTCGCGCTGGAGTGGGCGTACATCCCGGCGGTGGAGTTCGTCATGCGCGGCTTCGTGATCGCCATGCCCTTCATGGGCGAGAAGAAAAAAGCCGCGCGCGGCCGCGTGATCGGCATCGCGCTGGTGCGCATCGCCGCCTGGGTGGCGCTGGGCTGGTGGTCGCTCAAGGCGCTGGCGCTCTATGCGCTGGCTTACCTGATCTTCGTCACCGTGCTGCGCTTCGCCGACTGTTTCCAGCACACCTACGACGCCTACCCCATCCTCGACGATGCGCCCATCCCCAAGGACAAGGTGCGCGACCGCGCCTACGAGCAGGCCAACACCTTCAGCGACGTGGTGAGCCTGGACGCGAAATGGCTCAACCTGGTGTGGCTGAACTTCGGCTTCCACAACGCCCACCACGAGCGCCCCACCGCGCCCTGGTACCGCCTGCCGGCCTTCCACCGCGAGCTGTACCCGTCCGATTACGCCCAGGTGGTCACGGTGCGCGAGCTGCTGCGCAGCTTCCACCTCAACCGCGTCAAGCGCGTGCTGGCCAGCAACTACGGCGCGGTGCAGCCACCGGGCACGCCGGGCCGCGCCGATGGCTTCCTCGGTGCCGTCGGTGTGTCGTTCCTGACGGCTGTTTGACATGACCGCTGTTGTCCGCTACGGCCTGGAAGGCAAGACCGTGCTCGTCACCGGCGCGGCCGGCGGCATCGGCAGCGCGCTGGCGCGGGCCTTCGCCGCGCAGGGCGCGCGGCTCATGCTGCTCGACCGGGCCGACACCGCCCTGCCCGCGCTCAGCGCCCAGCTCGACGCCAGCGCCGCCGTGTGCGACCTGGGCGACCCGGCACAGATCGCGCGCATCGCCACCCAGGTGCGCGAGCGCTGGGGCACGCTGGACGTGCTGGTGAACAACGCCGGCACCGAGTACCCCACGCCGCTGGCCGACACCTCGCCCGAGGCCATGGCGCGCTGGTCCGCGCTGCTGGACAACAACGTGGGCTCCATGGTGCGGCTCACGCAGGCCCTGCTGCCGGTGTTGCCGCGTGGCGCGAGCGTGATCAACCAGAGCTCGATCTGGGGCCGCATCGGCGTGGCCGGTTTCTCCGCCTACGCGGCGAGCAAACACGCGGTGGTCGGCCTCACACGCTCGCTCGCGCTGGAACTCGGCCCGCGCGGCATCCGCGTCAACGCGGTCTGCCCCGGCTGGGTGCGCACGGCCGCCGCGCTGCGCTCGCTCGCCACCATGGCACAGGAACAGGGCCGCAGCGAGGCCGAGGTGGAGCGCGAGATCCTCTCGAAACAGGCCCGGCCCGTGATGCTCACGCCAGACGACCTCGCTGGCGTGTTTCTCTTCCTCGCCAGCGAGGGTGCGGCCCCGCTCACCGGCCAGTGCTTGGTGGCCAGCCACGGCGAGGTGATGGCATGAAGCACGCGCTCTCCCTTCAGGGCCGGACCGCGCTGGTCACCGGCGCGGCCACCGGCATCGGCCGCGCCATCGCGATCCTGTTCGCGCAGGCCGGCGCGCGCGTGGTGGTCAACCACCTTGGGCAGGCCGAGGCCGCACTGGCCGTGGTGCAGGCGATTCAACGCGACGGCGGCGAGGCGCTCGCGATCGACGCCGACGTCAGCCGCGCCGACGCGGTGCAGCGCCTCGCGGCCGAAGCGGGCGAAGTCCACATCCTGGTCAACAACGCCGGCATCATCCAGGAGAAGCCCTTTCTCGACACCACCGAAGCCGACTGGGACCGGATGCTCGGCGTCGACCTCAAATCCGTCTTCCTCACCTCGCGCGCCGTGCTGCCGGGCATGGTCGCGCGCGGCAGCGGCGCCATCGTCAACCTCGCGTCCGACCTGGGCATCCTGGGCCGCGAACGGTACGCGCCCTACTGCGCGGCCAAGGCCGGCGTGATCGGGCTCACGCGCTCGCTGGCGCGCGAGTTCGCGCCGCTAGGCATCCGCGTCAACGCCATCGCGCCCGGCCCGGTGAACACCGCCATGGTCTCGCTCGAACACATGAGCCCGGAATGGATCGAGAAGGAACTCGCGATCCCGCAGCACCGCGTGGCCGAGCCCGAGGAGATCGCGGCCACGGCGCTGTTCCTCGCCAGCGACCTCTCTCGCTTCTACTGCGGCCAGGTGCTGGGGCCCAACGGCGGATCGGTGATGCCATGAGCGCAGCGCCATCCGACCGCCTCGCCACCGGCGTGCTGCTGTTCTCGGCCTCGCTCTGGGGCCTGTCGTGGATGCCGCTCAAGTGGTTCATCGCGCAGGGCCTGAGCGGGCCAATGGTCTCGCTGGTCTCCTACGGCGCGGTGGGCCTGTGCGCGCTGGTCTTCATCTGGCGCGAGCGCGCGGCCTGGCGCGCGCACGGGGGCTGGCTGCTCGCGCTGGCGCTGGTGGGCGGCTGGGCCAACACCTCCTTCGTCAACGCCCTCATGGTGGGCGACGTGGTGCGCGTGATGTTCCTGTTCTACCTCTCGCCGGTGTGGTCGGTGCTGGGCGGCTGGCTGTTCCTCAAGGAGCGCATCCCGCCCACGCGCTGGGCCGCGGTGGTCGCGGCCATCGTGGGCCTGTGGCTGGTGCTGGGCGGCCCGGGCGCGGTGGACCTCTCGTTCTCGCTGTCCGATGGGCTCGCGCTCTCCGCCGGCCTGGCCTTCGCGGGCAACAACCTGCTCGCGCGCGCCGCGCAAGGCGTGCCCCTGCAGAGCAAGACCTTCGCGGTCTTCGTCGGTTGCGGCGCCATCTCGCTGGCGGTCACCGCCGCGCTGGGCCAGGGCGTGCCCGCCCTGCCCGCCGGCGTGTGGCTCGCGGTGCTGGCCTACGGCTTCGTGTGGCTGCTGCTGGCCACCGCCACCTGGCAGTTCGGCGTGACGCACCTGGAAAGCAGCCGCGCCGGCGTGATCCTGCTGGCCGAACTGGTGGTGGCCGTGCTCACCGCGCTCTGGTTCGGCGGCGAGACGCTCACGCCCATGGGCTGGGCCGGCGGCACGCTCATTGCCGTGGCCGCGCTGGTGGAAGCCCTGGACAACCGCCCAACCGACCCCCGACCCCAAACCGCCCCGACAGGAGGATGAACCGATGACCGACACCGTGTGGATGAACCAGCTCTCGTGGTTGGACTACCAGGCCCGCGTGACGCAAGACCAGCCGCCCGTGCTCCTGCCCGTGGGCGCGCTCGAACAGCACGGCCCGCACCTGCCCCTGGGCACCGATGGCCTGCTCTCCAGCGCCATCGCCGCCGACACGGCCGCCCTCGTGGGTGGCCTGGTCGCGCCCACGCTGTCGTACGGCTACAAGTCGCAGCCCAAGTGCGGCGGCGGCCAGCACTTCTGCGGCACCACCAGCGTGGACGCCGCCACCCTCATCGGCCAGGTGCGCGACGCGGTGCGCGAGTTCGCGCGCCACGGCCTCACGAAGCTCGTCATCGTCAACGGCCACTACGAGAACCAGTGGTTCCTGATCGAGGGCATCGACCTGGGCCTGCGCGACCTCGGCCTCGGCGCGAAGCTGCAGGTGATGCGCCTGGAGTACTGGGACTTCATGACGCCCGACACCCTGGGCGATGTGTTCCCCGATGGCTTCCCCGGCTTCGCGCTGGAACACGCCGCCGTGCTGGAGACCTCGATGATGCTGCACTACCACCCCAACCTCGTGCGCATGGACCTGCTGCCCGACGACGGCCCGGCCGACTTCCCGCCCTACGAGATGTACCCGCCGCGCACCGACTGGGTGCCCGCTTCTGGCGTGCTCTCCTCCGCCAAAGGCTCGGACGCGGTGAAAGGCAAGCGGCTCGCCGACGAAGTGGCCCGCCGCATGGCCGAGGCCGTGCGCACCGGTTTCGAAAGGCCCGCGCCATGAGCACCACCGCGCTCATCGTGATCGACATGCAACGCGACTTCTGCAGCCCGGGGGGCTATGCCGACACCGCCGGCATGGACGTGCAGCGCTTGCGCGAACCGATCGCCAACATCCAGCAACTGCTGGCCGCCGCGCGCGCCAAGGGCCTGCTGGTGGTGCACACGCGCGAAGGCCACCTGCCCGACCTGAGCGACTGCCCGCCCGCCAAGCTCGCGCGCAGCACCGCCGCGGGCGCGGCCATCGGCAGCCAGGGTCCGCTGGGCCGGCTGCTGGTGCGCGGCGAACAGGGCCACGATTTCGTGGACGCGCTCCAACCGGCCCCCGGCGAATTCGTGGTCGACAAACCCGGCTACGGCGCCTTCCACCAGACGCGCCTGACGCAACTGCTCGCCGCGCACGGCGTGGACCGGCTCATCCTCTGCGGCGTGACCACCGAGGTCTGCGTGCACTCCACGCTGCGCGAAGCGGTGGACCGCGGCTTTGCCTGCACCACCGTGGGCGACGCCACCGCCGCCAGCAACCCCGCGCTGCAGGCGCCCGCGCTGGCCATGATCGACGTGGAAGGCGGCATCTTCGGCCGTGTGCGCAGCACCGCCGAGGTGGTGGCCGAACTCGCCGACAGCGCGCCCGCGCGCGACCGCGTCACCACCTGGGTGCAAGCCTTCAACGCAGCCGGCCACCCATGAGCCACCCGACCATCCCCGATCGCTACCACGGCGTGTGGCAACGCACCCTGCTCGAAACACCCGAAGGCCGCGACACCACCAGCTGGGTGCATTGGCTGCAGACCGGCCTGTGGCACGGCGACCTGCGCGTGCCCGCCGATGCCGAGCGCGCCACGCCCGCCGGCCGCGCGCAGCAGCAGGGCTTTGCCGGCACCACCACCATCACCCGCCCCGACCCCGCCTTGCCCGAGGTCTGCACCTGGCAAAGGACCATCGACTTCCAGCCCCCGCGCAGCACGCCCGACGCGGGCCACATGGTGTTCGAGACCCCGGAGCGCGTGATCGAGACCGGCATCCACGGCAGCTACCTCGAGGTGTGGGAGCGCCTGCCCGGCTCGGTGGGGCGGCGCATCGCGCTGGCCGCACTGGACGCGGCCGGCGAACCCACCGCCGAGCGCCTGCTGCTCAGTGGGCGCTACCTCATGCACCTGCGGCCGCGCGAGGCCGCCTGGCCCGCCGACACCGCGCCCGACGACACCCTGACCCAGGTGGTGCAACGCCATGCGGCCGAGGCCGAGGCGCTGCTGGACTTCCAGATCACGTTCGGCACCTGGGACGAGGGCGTGTGGGCGGTGGAGCGCGCCACACGGCCGGCACTCGAAGGCCAGGCCTGGCCCTGCATCTTGGGCCGCGCGGGCGACGCCGAAGCGACCCTGGCCTGTGAAGGACTGCCACCACGCTGGCGCGTGCTGGAGTGGCACCTGCCGTGAGGGCCTATTCCGATCGGGGATGGCGAGGCGGCAGCGACACGGACAACAACTCGTGGGCCTCCACGATCGCCATCGCCACCTCTTCGGTCGTGGTCCGCTTGGCCATGGCCTGGTCGCGGATCAGGTCGTAGGCCTCGGTTTCCGAGACGTGGTGGCTCTTCATCAGGATGGCCTTGGCATCGGCGATGTGCCGCACGCCGAGCAGTTTGGCCTCCACCTTCTTGAGGCGCCGCGCCAGCGCGCGGTTCACCTTGTGGCTCTCGCGGGCCAGCACCAGCGCGGAGAGCAGGCCGAACGAGCGCACCGGCGAGGGCAGCACGGCTTTCGCTTCGAGGCCCAGCACCACCTCCACGATGGTCGGGTTCTCGTAGTTGACCACCGCGATCACCGTCGGCGCGTCCTCGGCGTGGGCCCAGTCCATGTTGAGGTTGAGGATCTCGGGGCGCACCGCGAGAAACACCACGTCCACATCCTTGCCGATGGACTGCACGGGCGGCCAGAAGGCCTGCACCTTGCAGCCGATGCGTTGCAGCTGTTGCGTGAGCTGGCGGCCGTCCGAGTCGTCCGGGTGGATGACCGCCACGGTCAGCGTGCGAAGTTCCTTGAGCTGCTGGGGCGTGGCCCGCAGCGCGCGTGGAGGCTCCGCGCGGTCGACCATCAAGACTCCAGGGTGTCCAGGCGGGCGGCCCAGTCGCCCAGCGAGTGGGTGACGAGGTAGGGATCGGGGTACACCGACCTTCTCGCCTGGCGGACGATGGTGAACTGGCTCTCGGCGTTCACGCGGCCGATGCGCGGGTACAGGCAGGTGTGGTGGTTGTTGGGGTCGATGCGCACGCGGCCCTGCGGCGCGTCGAACTCGCTGCCCAGCACGTGCGGCATGAGCTCGGCGATGTCGTCGCTGCGCGACTGGCGCATGGCATTGGCGAAGATGTGCATCTGGAAGTACGAGGCCTCCCAGCACAGGTTGGGCACGCAGCTCTCGCCCAGGCGGCGGCGCAGGCTTTGCAGGCAGCGCTGGTTGGCGGCGGATTCGATCGACTGGAAGTAAGGCGCCGAGGTGTAGTGCCCGGTGGCCAGGCCTTTCTCCATCTGCGAGATTTCCGCTTCGGAGGTCGTGAGGCTGCCGATGGGCATGGTCTTCGGATCGAAGCCGGCATCGGCATAGGCGCGGTACAGGGCGGCGGTGGAGTCCCCGACCACGGTGGAGAAGATGAAGTCGGGCCGCTTGTGGCGGATGTCGTCCATGATGTCCGCGAAGTCCTTCTCGGTGGCGTCCAGCGCCACATAGCGTTCGGCCAGCTTCTCGCTGCCCTGGCGCTGCATCACCAGCTCGCCCATGATGCGGTTGGACTCGTAGGGATAGATGTAGTCCGAGCCGATGAGGTAGACGCGCGCACCGAAATTGGCCGTCATGAATTCGGCCAGCTGCACGCTGTTCTGGTTCGGCGCCGCGCCGGTGTAGATGACGTTGGCCGAGTACTCGAAGCCCTCGTACAGCGTGGGATAGAACAGCAGCTTGTTCCACTTTTCGATGACGGGGATCACGGCCTTGCGGCTGCTGGACATGTAGCAGCCGAAGATGACGTTGACCTTGTCCTGCAGGATCAGTTGTTCGGCCAGCTGGGCGTAGCGCTGCGGGTTGGACTGGGCGTCGTGGTGCACCGGCACCAGCTCGCGGCCGTTGATGCCCCCGGCATCGTTGATTTCGTCGATGGCCAGCAGGGCGCCATGCAACTGCGACAGGCCGATGGTGGAGGTGACACCGGTGGAGGAGAACAGCACGCCGACGCGCACGGGATCGCGGTCAACCATGGCACACCCTGGATGCGGTCGGCGCCGCGATGTGGGGACGAACGGGGGTCTTCAGGGGCATGGGCAGGGCCGTGAACAGCAGGGGATGGGTGCCAGGCGGTGCGGCCGTCATCCGGCGGCCAGCCTCACATAGGCTCTCTGCAACTGTACCGGAAGGTGGCTCGGATCGGCCGCGATCCCATGGTCGCGCCAGCCGAAAATCCGGCGCACGTAATGGTCGGCCGCGGCATCGACCGCCAGGCAGAAAGTGCGGATGCCGGCTCGGTGCGCCTGCTGCACCGCCATGCGCGCGTCCTCCACCAGGTAGTCGGGTTCGAACACGTCCACGTCGGAAGGCGCGCCATCGGTGACCACCAGCAGGCCGCGATGGCGCCCGGGCTGGGTCTGCAGATGGGCCGTGGCCTGGCGCAAGGCCGCGCCCAGGCGGGTCGAGTGCCGGGCCGGCACCGAGGCCAGGCGGTCGCGGGCGGCGCCGTCGAGCGGGTCGTCCCATTCGAGCAGGCGGTAGTAGCTCACCTCGGCGCGCGTGTTGGAGTTGAAGCCATGGATGGCCACGCGGTCCTGCGTGTGCACCGTGGCTTCGGCCAACAGGAAGGCGGCCTGCTTTTCGATGTCCAGCAGCGAGGCGCCGCGCGCGCCCGAGGGGTCGTTGGTGGACTCGGACAAATCGAGCAGCACCAGGATGCGGGAGGTGCCCGCCTCGCGGCCCGGGCGCATGAACAGCCGAGGCTCGGGTTGCAGGTCGAGGCGGCGGTCCACCAGCACCTCGATGGCCGCGTTGAGATCGATGTCTTCACCCTCCCACTGCCGGCGCAGGCGCTGGCGGCGGCTGAGGCGGCGCACGCGGTGCAGCGACACCGGGCTGAAGCTGTGGGACAAGGCGGGCTGCGCGCGGGCGAGCGCGGTGGGCGCCAGGGCCGGCAGCTTCTCGATCACGGTGCACCAGTCCCGTCGCCACAGCGCCAGCCGGTGGTGCCATTCGGCGTGCAGGGTGCGGCCCAGCTCCACCTCGGCCGGTTCGCGCGCGGGCTGCGTCCCGTCGCTGGCCTGTGGGGGCGGTGCGGCCGCGCGCGCCGGGGCCGAGCGGGGCGCGGCAATGGCCTGCTGTTCGTCCTGCTCGTTGTCGTCGTGCTGCCACAGGATGCTGTGGTCGTCGCGGTAGGGCGACGGCACGACGTGGTGCTGGGGATCGAAACGCACCCGCATCTGCCCCAGGTCGTTCGCCAGGATGGAGGCGATCGCGCGGAACGCCGGGGCGTCGCCCAGGCCGTGGCGGGTCTGCGTTTCCTCGAACAGCCGGCGGGCCTTGTTCACCCAGTGGTTGTCGTCCGCGTAACCCGGGTCGGCCAGCGCGCGGTCCATGCGGGCCAGCAGCGCTTCGAAGCTGAAGTTCCCGGCCTCGGGCACGGGGGCGAGGTGATCGAGGAACCAGCCGCTCACACCGGGGTAGCGCCGGGCCAGCAGCCGCTCCACGCGCGCGTCCTCGACGGCGGACACCACGGCCTGGCTCATGGGCTTGAGCAGGCGGGCGGGCTGCCGCAGCGGCGAGTACAGCAAGTGCGCCACGGCGTGGGCCACGCTGGCGCGGTAGAGCCCGCCGGCCGGCGCGGCCGCGTCCTCCAGCGCCTGTCGGCTGAGCAGCACCTGCTCGCGCGTGAGGATGGTGCGGCGCGCGCGAGGGCCGGCGCTGGCCTCGGCCACCGACAGCGGCCCGCCCAGCAGGCCCGAACCGAGCCAGGCCAGCGAGGGCAGCAGGCCGTCGATCGCGTCGACATCCGGTGGGAGCACGTGCGCCGGCAGGTCGCTCTTCATCCGAATTGCGCCTTCACGAAATCGCGGATGGCCTGCGCCATGTCGGGGTCGTCCGTCAGCGCGCGCACCAGGGTCATCTCGCAGCTCTGCGTGGGGGTGAGTCCGTCGCGCACCAGCACGCCCGCGTAGATGAGCACCCGGGTGGAGGCGCCTTCGTCCAGCCCGCGCTGCTTGAGGGCGCGCGTGCACTGCGCGATGGTGACGAGCTGGCGGGCCAGCGCGGCGTCGATGCCCGCTTCCTGCGCGACGATGGCGACCTCGGTCTCGGTGTCGGGGTAGTCGAATTCCAGGGCCGCGAAGCGCTGTCGGGTGGAGGCTTTCATGTCCTTCGCGCTGCTCTGGTAGCCCGGGTTGTAGGAGACCACCAGCTGGAAGTCCGGGTGGGCCTGGATGACCTCGCCCTTCTTGTCCAGCGGCAGGATGCGCCGCGCATCGGTGAGCGGGTGGATGACCACCGTGGTGTCCTGGCGGGCTTCCACCACCTCGTCGAGGTAGCAGATGCCGCCATGGCGCACCGCGAGGGTCAGCGGCCCGTCGTGCCAGGCGGTACCCTGGGCGTCGAGCAGGTAGCGCCCGACCAGGTCGGAGGCGGTCATGTCCTCGTTGCAGGCCAGGGTGACCAGGGGGCGCTGCAGCTTCCAGGCCATGTACTCGACGAAGCGCGTCTTGCCGCAACCGGTGGGCCCCTTGAGCATCAGCGGCAGGCGGTGCCGGTACGCCCGCTCGTAGCATTCGATCTCCTCGCCCGAAGGCTGGTAGAACGGTTCGGAGCGGATGAGATGGTCGTCCAGGGGTGACTGCATGGAACGGGGTCCTCCGGTGCGGAACAAGGCGCGGTTGGGGGTGACGGGCTCAGCGGTGTTTCGTCTCTTCGTTCGGAATGCCTTCCATCGGGCACTCGGCGGTGCCGACGGTGGTGCGCGTGAACGACTCGACCATCTCGCGCGTGGCCTCGGGGTCGTTGACCCACTTGGCGTAGAAGTTGTACGGGCAGGCGGCCACGCCCTTGTCCCCGTCGCCCGAGTTGATGAGGCCGGTGTAGCCGCGGTGCACGAGCTTGAACAGATGGTTCTGCGACTGGCCGTTCTTGCGCGCGTCGCGGATCAGGCTCTTGGACAGCTCGGCGTACTGGATGCCCATTTCCTCTTCGCCGCATTCGCCCAGCGTGCGGCCGTCGAAGCCGATCACGGCGGAGTGGCCGAAGTAGGAGTACACGCCGTCGAAACCGGTGGCGTTGGCCACAGCCACGTACGAGTTGTTCATGAAGGCCATGGTCTTGGCCACCATGATCTGCTGTTCCTTCGCCGGGTACATGTAGCCCTGGCAGCGGATGATGAGTTCGGCGCCCTTCATCGCGCAATCGCGCCAGATCTCGGGGTAGTTGCCGTCGTCGCAGATGATCAGGCTCATCTTCATGCCCTTGGGGCCTTCGCTCACGTAGGTGCAGTCGCCCGGGTACCAGCCCTCGATGGGCACCCACGGCATGATCTTGCGGTACTTCTGCACGATCTCGCCCTTGTTGTTCATCAGGATGAGCGTGTTGTAGGGCGCCTTGTTGGGGTGCTCCTCGTGGCGCTCGCCGGTGAGCGAGAACACGCCCCAGACGTTGGCGCGGCGGCAGGCGTCGGCGAAGATCTCCGTCTCGGCACCGGGAATCGTGGAGGCGGTTTCGTACATCTCCTTGGCGTCGTACATGATCCCGTGGGTGGAATACTCCGGGAAGATCACCAGGTCCATGCCCGGCAGGCCTTTCTTCATGCCCACCAGCATGTCGCCGATCTTGCGGGCGTTGGCCAGCACCTCGGCCTTGGTGTGCAGGCTGGGCATCTTGTAGTTGACGACGGCCACGCCGACGCAATCGTTGCTGCTGGAAATGTCACCATGTCGCATGAAAGACTCCTTGGGGGGTTGACGTCAGACGGTCAGGAAGGACTTGACCTTTTCCTGATCCAGATGGGCACGGGCTTCTTCGTGCACGATGCGCCCTCGGTCGATGACCAGGAACCGGTCGGCGAGATCGAGGGCAAAACTGAGCACCTGCTCCGACACGACGACAGCAAAGCCGCGTTCCCGCCGGAGCACGTTGAGGGTCTGGGCCAGCTCCTTGATGATGGAAGGCTGGATGCCTTCGGTGGGCTCATCGAGGATCAGCACCTTGGGCTCGGAGATGAGCGCGCGCGCGATGGCGAGCATCTGCTGCTGGCCGCCCGAGAGGTTGCCCGCCTTGCGGTGCTTCATCTCCTTGAGCACCGGGAAGAAGCGGTGGATGTAGTCGGGCACCTCGCGGTGGCCCGAATGCTCGGCGCCCGAGAGGATGTTCTGCTCCACCGTGAGGAACGGAAACACCATGCGCCCCTGGGGCACGAAGGCCAGGCCGTGCTGCACGCGGCGGTGGCTGGGCAGGCCCTGGAGGGCGCGGCCATCGAGCTGGATGTCGCCCGAGCGCGTGGGCAACAGGCCGATGAGGGACTTGAGCAGGGTGGTCTTGCCCATGCCGTTGCGCCCCATGATGGCCACCGACTCGCGCGCCTGCACCTGGAACGAGATGTCGTGGATCACGTGCGACTCGCCGTAACACACGTTCAGCCGGGAGATGTCGAACATGGGGTGCCTCCTCAGTGGCCGAGATAGACGTCGATGACGCGGGGGTCGGCCTGCACCTGGGCGGCGCTGCCTTCGCTCAGCAGCCGGCCCTGGTGCAGCACCGTGACGCGGTGGGCGATGCGCTTGACGAAGTCCATGTCGTGCTCGATCACCACCACCGAGCGGCCGCTGGCGATGCGGCTGAGCAGGTCACCGGTCTGCTCGCGTTCGCGCGGGCTCATGCCGGCCACCGGTTCATCCAGCAGCAACAGGGTGGGCTCCTGCATCAGCAACATGCCGATTTCCAGCCACTGCTTCTGGCCGTGGCTGAGCAGGCCGGCGCGGTGGCCCAGGCGATCGATCAGGAAGACCTGCTCGGCCATGGCCTTCACGCGTTCCACGATGGCGCCGCTGCGCCGGAACGTGAGGGACTGGAACAGGCCATGCATGCGGGGCAGGGAGATCTCCAGGTTCTCGAAGACCGTGAGGTCTTCGTAGACCGAGGGCGTCTGGAACTTGCGGCCCACGCCGAGGCGCACGATCTGGTGTTCGCTCAGGCGGGTGAGGTCCCGCCCTTCGAACAGCACGCGGCCGGCGGTGGGCCGGGTCTTGCCGCAGATCATGTCGAGCAGCGTGGTCTTGCCCGCGCCGTTGGGACCGATGATGACGCGCAGCTCGTTGCGCTCCACCGCCAGGCTCAGGTCGTTCACGGCCTTGAAGCCATCGAAGGAGACGGTGAGGTTCTCGACCTGCAGCACGTGGTCGCGGGTTTGAGAGGGGGTCATGGAAGACAGGGCGTGGGTGGGAACGTGCATGGCAAGTTGGGCGCTCATCCCGCGCTCCTCGCACCGCCGCGGCGGGCCTGCCACTGGTCCTTCAGGCCCGCCAGGCCGTTGGGCATGACCCACACCACGAGGATGAACACCCCGCCCAGGAAGTACAGCCAGGCCTCGGGGAAGGTCTCCGACAGGTAGGACTTGAGAAAGCCGATGAGCAGCGCGCCCACCACGGCGCCGGGGATGGACAGGCGCCCGCCCACCGCGGCGTAGATGACCATCTCGACCGAGGCCACCACGCCGATGACGCTGGGCGAGATCAGGCCGACCTGCAGCGTGAAGAACGCGCCACCCACCGAGGCCAGCACCGCGCCGCAGGCGAAGACGAAGGCCTTCATGTGGGCGGTGTCGTAGCCGCTGAAGCGCACCCGGTCCTCGCGGTCGCGGATGGCGATCAGGATCTTGCCGAAGCGCGTGCGCACCAGCGTGAGCGCCAGCAGCATGGCCACGGCCAGGAAGGCCACCTCGACGAAGTACAGCACCCGAAGGGCCTCGTCGCTCAGGATGTCCATGCCCAGCAGCGTCTTGAAATCGGTGATGCCGTTGGCGCCGCCGGTGTCGCCCTGCTGTCCGACCACCACCACCGTGAGGGTGAGCGCCAGCGACAGCGTGACGATCGCGAAATACACCCCGCTGACCCGGCGGCGGAAGATGGCGAACGAGAACAGGTAGGCGATCACCGCCGGCAGGACGAAGATGCCCAGCACGGTCCAGCCCAGCGAGCGGAACGGCGTCCACCAGACCGGCAAGGTCTCCACGCTGCTCCACACCATGAAGTCGGGCAGCTCGGGGGCCGAGGCCTCCAGCTTGAGGAACATGGCCATCAGGTAGCCCCCCAGGCCGAAGAACACGCCCTGCCCCAGGCTGAGGATGCCGCCATAGCCCCAGGTGAGCACGATGCCGATGGCGACGAAGGCCAGCGCCAGGTACTTGCCGATGAGGTTGAGGCGGAACGGGTCGAGCAGCAGGGGCAGCGCGATGGCCAGCAGGGCGATCAGCGCGATGGCGCTGGCGAAGTCGAGTCGGTGCGTCTGGGATGACATGCTCAGCTCCTGGAACGCACGGCGAACAGGCCGTTGGGACGGAAGTACAGAACCAGGATCACCAGCAGCAGGATGGTGGCCTTGGCCATGGAGCCGCTCATCAGGAACTCGAGCCAGGTCTGGCCCTGCGCGATGGACAGGGCCGAGAGCGCCGTGCCGATCAGACTCTGCACGCCGCCGAAGACGACCACGATGAAGGAGTCGACGATGTAGAGCTGGCCCGTGCCCGGGTTGGTCGAGCCGATCATGGTGAACACGCAACCGGCGATGCCCGCCAGGCCCGAGCCCAGCGCGAAGGTGAGCGCGTCCACGCGGTGGGTGTCGATGCCAACGGCGCCGGCGATGGCGCGGTTCTGCGTGACGGCGCGCACCTTCAGGCCCCAGCGCGTGCGGTACAGCAGCAGGTACACGCCCACGGCCACGGCGATCGTCAGGCCGACGATGAAGATGCGGTTGATCGGCAGCTGGATGCCCTCGGTGGGCTCCCAGGCGCCCGCCAGCCACACGGGCAAGGGCACGCTGACCTCCTGCGCGCCGAACACGGTGCGGTAGGTCTGCTGCAGGATGAGGCTCAGCCCCCAGGTGGCCAGCAGCGTGTCCAGCGGGCGGTTGTAGAAGAAGCGGATGAAGCCGCGCTCGAGCACGTAGCCAAAGGCGAACGTCACGCAGAACGCGAACGGGATGGCCGCGAACAGGTAGATGCCCATCCACTCGGGCGCCCAGTGCTCGAAGCCCCGCGCCGCGAGGTAGGTCATGTAGGCGCCCAGCGCCATCAACTCACCGTGGGCCATGTTGATCACGCCCATCAGACCGAACACGATGGCCAGACCGATGGCCATCAGCAGCAGGATGCTGAACAGGCTCACGCCGTTGAACACCTGCATCACCGCAATGTCGAAACCCATTGACCGACTCCTGAATCGTTGGAATCGACCGGCCGCCCTCGCGGGCGACCGGCCGGCCTCCTGCCCCGCGATGTCAAATCTTGGGGAAAGGGTTGGGCTCGATCAGGGACGGCGTTTCCCACACGATGTCGAACTGGCCGTCGGCGCGCGCGCGGCCCACGCGCACCTTTTTCCACACGTGGTGGTTGGTCGCGTGCATGCGCACCGTGCCCTCGGGCGCTTCCAGCTCGATGCCGCCGGAGGCGGCGATGACCTTGTCCACGTCGAAGGACTTGGCCTTCTCCACCGCCATCTTCCAGAGGTACACGCTGTTGTAGGCCACCTGCATCGGGTCGCCGATGACGCGCTCCTGGCCGTACTTGGCCTTGAAGGCCTTCACGAACTTCTCGTTCGCGGGCGACTTGATGCTCTGGAAGTAGCCCATGCAGGCGTAGTAGCCGGCGGCGTTGTCCTTGCCGATGCCCTCGACCTCGTTCTCCGACACCACGGTGGAGAGCAGGGTCTGCTTGGAGCCGTCGAGGCCCGCGGCGCGCAGCTGCTTGTAGAAGGCCACGTTGGAGCCACCGACCACCGTGCTGTAGATGCAGTCGGGCTTGGCGGCCTTGATCTTGTTGATGATGGACGAGAACTCGGTGTGGCCCAGGGGCGCGTACTCCTCGCCCAGCACCTTGCCACCGGCCTTGGTGATGGTGGGCTTGGCGATCTTGTTGCAGGTGCGGGGGTAGATGTAGTCCGAGCCCACCAGGAAGAAGCTCTTGCCCTTCTCGCGCGCCATCCATTCGACGGCGGCGATCACCGACTGCGTGGCTTCCTGCGAGGGGTAGAACACCTGCTTGTCCTGCTCCTGGCCTTCGTAGTAGGTCGGGTAGTAGAGCAGGCCCTTGGCGCGGCCGAGCGCCGGCAGGATGGCCTTGCGCGAGGCGGAGGTGTAGCAGCCGATGATGGCCGCGACCTTGTCGCGCTCCAGCAGCTTGCGGGCCTTCTCGGCGAACACCGAGTTCTCGCTGGCGCCGTCCTCGACCACGACCTCGATCTTGCGACCGAGCACGCCGCCGGCGGCGTTGATTTCGTCGATGGCCATCTTCTCGGCGTCCACCAGCGAGGCTTCGGCAATCGCGATCGTGCCCGAGAGCGAATGCAACAGACCGAGTTTCACGGTCTCCTGCGCGGATGCGATGGCAGGCAGGCCGCCTGCGGCGCCCAGAATCAGCATGGACCCACCGGTCTTCACGATGTCGCGACGATTCATCTCACTCATGGCCTTGTCTCCTAGCGTTGGTATGGACGGATTGAGAACCTGCCACCCCCGGGGTGGCTGACAAGCAGCCGGTCACATCCACGCCTTCGTGCCAGACACGCGCAGGGCTCCGCCAGCGGATGCAGGCCATGGCCTGTCCGGAACCCATGCGAACGAGCAGAACAAAAAAAAGCCCGAACCGGTGTTCAAACCGGTTCGGGCTTTCTTGCCCAACACCTGACTGGCAGCACTGGCAGTCGGCGTCGATGAATGCGTGACAACTTCTTGTCAGCGCGCATCTTCGTTTTCAGGCCATCGCGCCGCCATAGGAAATCCACCAACTAGACAAGGGGGCGCCGTCGGTGGTATTCGCGCAGCGCCCGCACGGGTGCTCACGCCCGCGAGTACACCAGCCCCGAGGCCACGCCGCCGAACAGGTCCCCCTCCACCAGCGGCACCCCGGCGAACTCGGCCTGCAGCGCGAGCTGGAAAGGCCGCAGGGCGGACGAACCACCCGTGAGGTAGATCGCGTCCAGCGAGGCATCGCCCAGCCCGGCGCGCCGCACGCATTCGCGCGCGCATTGCACCGCGCGCGCCAGCAGCGCGTCCAGGTGCGCCGCCATGTCGCCCGGCGCGAGTTCGGCGGCCAGGCCGGGCTCCACGCCCGCCAGGTCCACCGTGGTCGGCGCGTCCTGCAGCGAGCAGCGGATCTTGGCCTGCTCCACCTCGTGCGCGATGCGGTGCCCATCGCGCTGCCGCAGCACGCGCATCAGGCGCTCGTGCAGACGCACGTCGGTGTAGTTCACGCGCAGCCCCTGCGCCTGGCTGAGCGCGCGCGGCAGGTACAGCCACTGGATCAGGTGCCAGGTGGACAGGTCCATGAACACGCGGTTGGGCACTTCCCGGCCCTGCGGCCCGTGGTGCCGGTAGCCCAGCAGCGGCATCACGCGCGCCAGGCTCAGGCGCTGGTCGAAGTCCGTGCCGCCGATGTGCACGCCCGCCGTGGCCAGCACGTCGCCGCCGCGGTCGGCCCGTGCCATGCGCTGCGGGCCCAGGCGCACCACGGTGAAGTCCGACGTGCCCCCACCCACGTCCACCACCAGCACCAGGCTCTCGCGCGTGAGGCGGCGCTCGTGGTCCAGGGCGGCGGCGATCGGCTCGAACTGGAACGACACGGCCTCGAAGCCCACGGCCAGCGCCGCTTCGTGCAGCGACTGCTGGGCCAACGCGTCGCGCGCGGGGTCGTCGTCCACGAAGTGCACCGGCCGGCCCATCACCACGCGCGTGGGTTCGTGGCCCAGCGTGCGCGCGGCGCGCTCGCGCAGCTCGGCCAGGAAGATCTCCACAATCTGCTGGAAGCTCACCTGCTGGTGGTTCACCTCCGTGGATTCGTTCAGCAGCGGGCTGCCCAGCAGGCTCTTGAGCGAGCGCAGCAGGCGCCCTTCGGTGCCGCTGAGGTACTGCGCCACGGCATCGCGGCCGAAGTGCGTGTGCCGGTCTTCGACGTTGAAGAACACCGCCGTGGGCAGGTTCGTGGCCTCGCCCTCCAGCGGCAGCAGCCGCGAGGCGCCGCCGGGTTCGGCCCAGGAAACGGCGGAGTTGGACGTGCCGAAGTCGATGCCCAGCGTGCCGGGTGGCGAAGATGTCATGGAGAGGGAAGAGAAAAAAGAGGGCGGGGCCTGCGGGAGCCATGCGCCGGCGAGGAGGCTGGATTCTGCCACCCAGCCCCATTGCTTACACGGCGCAGCGGTTCCCGACGCCTTACAGCGGCCCAAACCGGGGCGACTCGCTCTTTTTCTCTTCTTCGATGATCTCGCTGGGGCCGATGCTGGAGTCGTGCATGGCGAGCAGTGAAATGTGAAAGGAATTGCCGTTGTGCCCCGCCTGGCTGATCGGCGTGATGGGCTGTCCGTTGTGGGGCTGGCCAAAGCTCCAGACTGTGCCGCTGTGGCTCATCGGCGAGATGCTCAATGGGGTCACCTCGCTCGGCGGCGTCGGATCGGACCCCAGGCTGTTCAGGTTCAGATAGGAAATGCCCGCCGCTTCGAAGCTCTGAAGCAGCTTCTTTTTCACCCCTTCTTCTGGGGCGCACGCGGCCACCCGCGCTTGGCCATCCTCGTCCAATGGCAGGCTGTACAAAGCCCCGAAGGCGGCCTCCTTCATCTCGATGGAAAGACCGCCCATGGACAGCACAGCCAGACAAAACCTCAGCCGATCGTCGGCATCGGCGTTCAGGGCGGCGAGCAGGGCCCGTCTGAATGCCTCGCCAAACGCATCCGGCACCACGTGCTGGCTGCGCAGCACGTCGGAGACGTGGCGGCAAGACGGGTTCAAGGAGGGCAAATCTTCCAGCGCACCGGCCAGCAAGGGGTCGTTCTGCGCCGCCTGGCGAATGCCGGTGGGCGCGTTGAGCACGTTGAAATGCTCCATGAAGCACAAGGCGGCCCATTGGGTCGCCCAATCGGCTGAGTGAAAGGCTTGCAGCAATGCGGCGTTTTCAATCACCCCGAAAGCGGTGCGGTTCAGTTGAGACAACTTGAGAGGTGTCGAATCAAGCGATGGGGAATTCGAGCCGAGGAGGAGCGGGGAGATCATGTGGGATGTGGTCAGAACCGAGGGACGCCCTCGGCGGGCGAGCCGTTGCAACGCGGACGGCCGCTTTGAGTGGCCCCGCATGGCGGAAGGTTCGAAGGCGAGCGGATCAGATGCGCCAGAGCAGATTCAGCCGCGCCTGCGCCAGGTGGTCGAAGATCGCGCGCCGCGCGGTGTCCACGTCGCGCTGGCGCAGCGCGGCCACGATCTGGCGGTGCTCCTTTTGCAGCACGGCGCGCCGCTCGGCCGTCAGCACCTTCTGCTTCAGAAAGCCCCACTCGCCGCTTTCGCGGATCTCGGCCATCAGGCGGAACACGCTGATGAACAGCGCGTTCTGCGTGGCCAGGGCCAGTTGCTCGTGCAACTCGCTGTCGAGCTTTTCGAATTCGTCCAGCGTCTGCGCGGCCTCGGCGCGCGCGCAGCAATCCTCCAGCCGCTCGAAGTCGGCGGTGTTGGCGTTGTTCACGATGAGGTCCACCAGCATGGGCTCGAGCAGCAGCCGGGCGTCCATCAGCTCGGCCGGGCTCACCGACGGCACGGCGAGAAAACGCCCGGTGCCGGTGGCGCCGTCGGCCTTGCCGGTGGCGCCGCTGGGTTTTTCCGCCACGTAGGTGCCGCTGCCCACCTTCTGGGTGATCAGGCCTTGTTCGCGCAACTCGGCCAGCACACGCCGCAGCCCCGAGCGGCTCACGCCGAAGGTGGCGCACAGGTCGCGCTCGGTGGGCAGGCGGCTGCCGGGCGGCCAGCTGCCGCTCTGCAAGCCCTTGAGCAGCTCCATGCGCAGGGACTCCATGGAATCCGTCTTGATCTGCAAGGTGGCGGTGTTGGTCATGGCGCGCATTCTAGATTGGCTTCAATTGGTTTGAACCAAAGGGGCGCATTTTGGCCTAAAACCTCGGGTAATCCCCGATCTTTGTGGCGCACGACCTCGTCTAAAGTTGAACCAAAGCAGATCATAAGAAACCAATTTGAACCAATTGGTGGGCAGCCTTTCCCTCAAAACCAGGAGACCAGCAGCATGAAGACCCAGGTTCTCGCGGCCGTCCTCGCGGCCGCCTCGTTCGTGGCGGCAAGCCCCGCCCACGCGGAGTACCCCGATCGGCCGATCAGCCTCATCGTGCCCTTCCCGCCCGGCGGCACGGCGGACAACATGGCGCGCGCCCTGCAGCCCGCCCTGCAGCGCGCGCTCAAGCAGACCGTGCTGGTGGTGAACAAGGCCGGCGCGGGCGGTGCCATCGGCGTGAGCCAGGTGGCCAATGCGCCGGCCGACGGCCACACCGTGCTGCTCTCGCTGCTGAGCGTGGCCAGCCTGCCCGAGCAGGCCGTGGTCAACAAGCAGAAGCCGCCGTTCACGCTTGACCAGCTCACGCCCGTGGCATTGCTCAGCGCGGAGCCGGTGGCCATGGTCGTGCCCGAGGCCAGCCCCTACAAGAGCTTTCGCGAGCTGATCGCCGCCGCCAAGGCCAGGCCCAACGCGCTCACCTTCGGCTCCACCGGTTTCTTTGGCGAGGTGCATGTGCGCTCCGAAGCCTTCGTGGACACCGCCGGCATCGACGCCCGCCACATTCCCTACCAGGGCGGCGGGCCGCTGCTCAACGCGCTGATCGCCAACGAGGTGGACTTCGCCCTGCTCTCGCGCGCGCTCACCGCCGCCCAGGTGAAGGCGGGCCGGCTGCGCTACCTCGCCACGGCCGGTGACGAACCCTGGACCGAACCCGCCGGCCTGCCGCGCATGAAAGACCAGGGCGTCAACTTCGACACCGTGGCCGGCACGGCGGTGTTCATCCCCGCCGGCACGCCCGAGGCGGTGGAGCGCAAGCTGCGCCAGGCCGTCGAGGCCGCCGCGCAGGACGCCGAGTTCAAGCAGATGGTCACGCAGACCGGCGGCGCGGTGAAGTACGTGGCGGGCGGCGAGTTCGCCAGCTTCTGGTCGGGCTACGTGAAAGCCATCGCCGTCATCACGCGGCGCATTGCCCAGAGCGAAGCGCAAGGGAAGGCCCGATGACCCCCACGAACCCGGTGTTCATCGGCACGGAGGCCATTGAACGGCTCATGACCTGGGACGCGCTCATCCCCGCGCTGCGCGCGGCCTACGCCCAGCCTTACGACGAGCGCACCAGCCCGCCGCGCACCTTCGCCAAGGGGCCCGACGCCTCGCTGCGCGCGCTGGCGGCCGTGCCACCGGGCCAGCGCTTCATGGGCGCCAAGGTGTTCGGCCGGGGGCGCAACAAGGGCATGAACTACCTCATCTCGCTGGCCGAGCAGGACACCGGTGAAATCCGCGCGCTGATCGACGCGAACAAGATCACCGCCTTTCGCACCGCCGCCACCTCCGCCCTGTTCGTGGACGCCCTCGCCCCTCAGGCGCCGATGCGCCTGGGCGTGCTGGGCAGCGGTGCCGAAGCGCGCTCGCACGTGCAGGCCATGGCCTCGCTGCGCCCGGTGGAAAGCCTGCGCGTGTACAGCCCCACGCCGGCCAACCGCGAGAAGTTCGCGAGCGACTTCTCCGCCGCGCTCGGCATCCGCTGCGAAACCGCCGCCACGCCGGCCGAGGCGCTGGACGGCGCCAGCGTGGCCATCGCCGCCGCGCGCTCGCACGACGAATCGCCCATCCTGCACGCCGACGCGCTCCAGCCCGGCATGCTGCTGGTCTCGGTGGGTTCCACGCTGCCGGTGCAGCGCGAGATCGACGTGAGCGTGATCGAACGCTGCGACCTCATCGTGAGCGACATGCCCGACGAGGTGGCCCACGAGTCCGGCGACATGCGCGCCGCCACCGCCGCCGGCATCGCCTTCGAGCACAAGATGCGTTCGCTCAACGCGCTGGTGCGCGGCGAGATCGAAACCACGGCGCGCCTGCCCATGTTCAAGTCCGTCGGCTCCGCGCTGCAGGACATCGTGGCCGCCGAACTCATCTACGAACGCGCCATCGCCGCCGGCCTGGCCGTGACGCTGCCCATCCAGTTTTCCTACAAACAGTAAACAACCCCAACCAGGACCGACACCGACATGGCACTCTACCAACGACACGAAGCACGCGAATGGGCCCACGCACACCTCAAGGGCGTGGCCAACGTGGTCATCCCCTCCTTCACCGCCGACCTCAAGGGCCTGAACGAACAAGGCATCCGGCACGACATTCGCCACGAGATCGAGCTGGGCTTCTCGGGCACGCTGCTGGTGTCCGAAGTGGCGATGAGCCTGGCCGAGTACGAACAGTTCTTCCAGTGGTCGCACGATGAGGCCAAGGGCCGGCTCCAGTTGATCCACCACGCCAGCTTCAACACGCTGGAAGAAAACATCGAGGCCGCGAAGATCGCGGAGCGCAACGGCGCCGCGCTCATCCTGCTGTCGTACCCGGCCAACTTCTACGCCGCCACCTCGCAGGACATCTACGACTACACCAAGGCCTTCTGCGACGCCACCAGCCTGGGCGTGATGCTGTTCCAGGTGCCGCACTGGGGCTTCGACCGCGTGCACCCCTCGGACATCGACGCCGCCCTCATCCGCCGCCTGCTCGACGACTGCCCCAACATCTGCGCGCTGAAAGCCGAAGGCGGCATGCCCAGCATCATGGGCTGGGTGGAGGCCTACCGCCTGTTCAGCAAGGAAGTGGTGGTCACCATGCCGCTGGAGCAGTTCGCGCTCGCGCTCGGCCAGCTCGTGCCCATCCAGTTCATCGGCACCAGCGACACCGAGTACTACGGCGGCATGATCCCGCGCATCTTCAAGCTCATGCAGGAACACAAGTACGACGAGGCCACCGCGCTGTACTGGCAGATCAACCCGGCGCGCAAAGCCCGCGCCGCCGCCAATGCCTATTCGGCCCAGGCACAGTTCCTCAACCGCATGCTGTGGAAATACGAAGGCTGGCTCAACGGCTTCAACGGCGGCCCGCTGCGCCAGCCCACCATGCGCATCAACGAAGGCACCATGAACAGCCTGCGCCAGGCTCTGGTCAAATCGGGCATCACGCCGACGGATCTGCCCAACGGCGACTTCTTCACCGGCCGCCACCCGGTGGCCACGGTGAGCTGACCGGCCTTTTCAAGGAGACGCGCATGCACCAGCTTCCCCCCTGCCCCACGCAGCTCTACATCGACGGCGAATGGCGCGCCCCCCACAGCGGCCGCAGCTTCGACGTGGTGGACCCCGCCACCGGCGAGGTGATCGCCCAGGTGGCCGACGGTGACCTGAACGACGGCCAGGCCGCCGCCCACGCCGCCGCCGCCGCCCTGCCGGACTGGAGCGCCACGCCCCCGCGCACCCGCGCCGAGGTGCTGCGCAAGGTGCATGCGCTGATGATCGAACGCCTCGAACCCCTGGCGAAGATCATCACCCTGGAAAACGGCAAACCCCTGGCCGACAGCCGCGCCGAGGTGCGCTACGCGGCCGAGTTCTTCCGCTGGTATTCGGAAGAAGCCTGCCGCAACCTGGGCAGCGTGAGCCATGCGCCCGCCGGCGGTTACCGCATCCTCGTGCAGCACCAGCCCATCGGCGTGGTGGTGCTCGTCACACCGTGGAACTTCCCCGCCGCCATGGGCACGCGCAAGATCGCGCCCGCGCTCGCCGCCGGCTGCACCGTGCTGGTGAAACCCGCCGGCATGACGCCGCTGAGCATGCTCGCGCTGGCCGATTTGCTGGCCGAGGCCGGTGTGCCCAAGGGCGTGGTCAACATCGTGCCCACCACCAAGTCCGGCGCGCTGGTGGACATGTGGCTGCACGACCCGCGCGTGCGCCTGGTCTCGTTCACCGGCTCCACCGAGGTGGGCCAGAAACTCATCAAGGCCGCGGCCGACCAGGTGCTCAAGACCCCGATGGAACTCGGCGGCAACGCGCCCTTCCTGGTGCTCGACGGCGCCAACGTGAAAGACGCGGTGGACGGCGCCATGATCGCCAAGATGCGCAACATGGGCGAAGCCTGCACCGCCGCCAACCGCTTCTACGCGGGCGATGCGGTCTGCGACGCCTTCACCGCCGAGTTCGTCCAACGCATGCAGGCCCTGCGCATCGGCCACGGGCTGGATGAAAACAACCAGGTCGGCAGCCTGGTGGACGAACCCACCCGCAAGAAGGTGGACGAGCTCGTGCAGGACGCCGTCTCGCGCGGCGCCAGGATCCTGTGCGGCGGCAAGAAGGTGCCCGGCCCCGGCCACTTCTACGAACCCACGGTGCTGGGCGACGTGCCGCTGGACGCGCGCATCCTGAAAGAAGAGGTGTTCGGCCCCGTCGCGCCCATCGTGCGCGTGAAGGGCGGCGTGGACGACATGGTGAAACACGCCAACGACACCGAATACGGCCTCACCGCCTACCTCTACAGCGCCGACCTGGCGCAGGGCCTCAAGATCGCCGAACGGCTGGAGTTCGGCATGGTGGCGGTGAACCGGGGCCTGGTCTCCGACCCGGCCGCGCCGTTCGGCGGCGTGAAGCAGAGCGGCCTGGGCCGCGAAGGGGCGGCCGAGGGCATGCACGAGTACATGGAGACCAAGTACATCGCCGTCACCTGGTGAGGCGACGACCGCGACAGGGGCGCCCTGGCGTCAGGGCGCCTTCTTCGCGATCCGGTCCCAGTCCTTCAGCGTCTGAGCCAGGCGGTTCTTCGCATCCGCGTGGCTCTTGTTGAACACGCTCGCGAGCCGCTTCTTCAGCGCCTCGTCGGCCGGCGGCGCGCCCAGCGCCTTGAGCCGATCGATCACCAGCATCACGGTCTGGAAGTTGCCCGAGTGGATGGCCATGTACAGCGGCGTGCGCCCCGCCACGCTCACCTCGCCGTCCGCCGCGTCCAGCACATCGGCACCGCGCTCCAGCATGTGCTTCACCAGCCCGGCCTTGCCTTCCGAGCAGGCCCAGTGCAGGGGCACGAGGCCGCCTTCCAGCCGGGCGTTGAAGTCGGCATCGGGCGCCAACAGCAGCTCGGGCGCGAGCGGCCAGCCGGAGGCCTTGATCATCTGCTGGGTTTTCCAATCGCTCATGGCTGGGGCTGCTGCCGGGTGGTGGTGGGGTGTGCGAGTGTACGCACCGGCTGCGTGCATGGGAAATGCAGGGGCTCATGCGCCATGGCGGCAGAACCCCGTGGCTATACTGCCCCGCTCACGCCAAAACCGCGTGATCGGAGTTGACGTTCCGCTTCCCTCAAGTTTTGGTGGCCCGAATGGGGAGCCGCAAGGCTCGCCGGCTTCGCGCAGCGAGGGACTGGTACGTCAACCTGTTCGGGCCGCCGCCCCTGCTCCACAAGAGAGGGGGCGGCGGTGTGTCAAACACACGACCGGGAGGCCGACATGGTCACCAAAGCCAAAAAATCTCCAATGGATTTGCGCGCGCCGCACAAGCGCAGCGCTTCCCTCACCTTTTCCCACGACGCGTCGCACCGGGTTCGCGTGCTCACCAAAAGGGCATCCACCCAGATCGGCCAGCTTCGCCAGCTGATGCCGCTTTACCAACGCACCGAACGCATCCTCATGCCCGAAGGCCTCAAACGCATGCGCGACACCTCGGGCATCCCGGCCGCGCAACTGGAAGCGGGCGCGATGCTGTACGCGCTCAACCACGAGCTGGTGCTGTTCATGAACGGGCTCACGGACACCGTCGCGGCGCTGCAGGCCTATGTGGAGGACGCCTCAGGGTCGGACGACTGACACAGGATCTTCGGTGGCCTGGGGCTGAAACAGCGATCGGCGGCTGGCACAGCAGTTGCTAACACCCTGAACCAGAGAGGCGCTGTGCCCTGCACCGCACACGCCAGCCTAGAAGACCGCTAGGGTTCCGGGCGCCGCGCAGTTGACCACCAACTGAAAGACAGACACGCGGCGCTGTCTGGTCCGAGAGCGGTCGGCCACGATCGTGTGGCTCCACGGAGGGACAAAAGCCCGGGAGACGCTGCTGCGCGCCACGAAGCGCAAGCACGACGCCTCTCCGCTTTTGTGTCCCCCGTTCAGGAGCCTGCATGTCTTCCTCGCCACCCGCCATCGAGATCCGCGCGCCGCAAGCCGGCGCTCGGCGCCGCCGCGCCCACCGCCTCTGGACGGTGCGCGCGCCCATCGCGCGGCGCACCTATTGGGTGCTTGCGCTCATCGGTCTGTTCACCCCTTTGGTGCTTTGGGCCGGGCTGGCGGCCTTCGGCGGGCTGGACCCGGTGTTCCTCCCCGCCCCGCTTCAGGTGCTGACCAAGACCTGGACCTGGCTCACCGAGACCGGCCTGCTCGATGACATGGGCATCAGCATCTACCGCGTGGTCACGGGCTTTCTGCTCTCGGCGGTGATCGCGCTGCCGCTGGGTCTGTTCATCGGCTCGTACCGCGCGGTGCAGGCGCTGCTGGAGCCGCTGACGGATTTCATCCGCTACATGCCGGCGGTGGCCTTCATTCCGCTGGTGATGCTGTGGGTGGGCATTGGCGAGGGCTCCAAGATCGCCATCATCTTCATCGGCACCTTCTTCCAGATGGTGCTGATGGTGGCCGAGGACGTGCGCCGCGTGCCGGCCGCGCAGGTGGAGGCGGCGCAGACCATGGGCGCGAACCGCTCGGAGCTGATCGAGAAGGTGATCTTCCCGAGCGCCAAGCCGGCCTTGCTGGACACCTTGCGCATCACCATGGGCTGGGCCTGGACCTACCTGGTGGTGGCCGAGCTGGTGGCCGCGAACTCGGGCCTGGGCTACGCGATCCTGCGCGCGCAGCGCTTCCTGCAGACGGACACGATCTTCGCAGGGATCATCGTCATCGGCCTCATCGGCCTGGTGACGGACCAGCTCTTTCGCCTCGCGCACCGCCGCGCCTTCCCCTGGCTTTACCTGAAGGGCTGATGCGATGAGCACCCCACACCCCCACACCC
>NZ_JBYTAE010000090.1:0-27132 GCF_058787875.1 Hydrogenophaga sp. FW305-3-2-15-A-LB1
GCGCCCGCCGTGGTGGCGGCGGCCGCGCCCCCGCCCCCGAGCATGGAGGCCGCGATGCCACCGCCGCGCGACGCGGCGGAGATCGACCGCGAGCAACGGGCGCAGCGCGAACAGGCCGCTGCCGCCGAGCGGGCCTTGCGCGAGCGCGCCGAGCAGGAAGCCCAGCAACTGCAGCAGCAGCAACGGCAGGAAGCTGAGCGCCAGGAAGCGAAGCGCTTCGAGATGGCGCGGCTGGAGGCCGAGCGCGCGGAAGCCGTTGCGCGCCAGGACGAAGCGACCCGGCAGGAAGCCGAGCGCGAAGCGGCGCGCGTGGAAATTGCGCGGCTGGAGGTGGAACGCCAGGAGGCCGAGCGCCAGGCCACGGCCCGCGAAGAGGCCGCGCGTCGCGAAGCCGCAGCACAACAGGCCGAAGCCGCCAGGCGCGAGGCCGCCGAGCGGCAGGCGGCGGCTGCGCGGGCGGCGGCAGTGGCCCAGCAAGAGGCCGCACGGCAGGAAGCCGCTCGCCAGGAGAGCGCCCGGGCCGAGGCGGCTCGGCAGGCGGCCGAGCGACAAGCCGCAGCGCAGCGGGAAGCCGCGCAACAGCAACAACAACAGGCTGCGGCTCAGCAAGAGGCCCAGCGGCGCGAAGAGATCGCCCGCCAGGAAGCGGCGCGGGCCGAGGCCGCGCGCCTGGAGGCCGAGCGGCAGGCGGCGGCCCAACGCGCGGCGGCGCAGCAGGCGGCTGCTGCAGCCCAAGCCCAGCGCGAGGCAGCGACCCAGGCCCAGCAGGAGGCGGCTCGCCAGGAAGCCGCTCGGGTGGAAGCGGACCGTGTGGAGGCAGCGCGACTGGAGGCCGAGCGCCAGTTGGCGGCGCAGCAAGAGGCCGCGCGGCAGGAGGCGGCCCGCCTCGAAGCCGCCCGGCTGGAGGCGGAGCGGCAGGCGGCGGCGCAGCGCGCTGCCGCGCAGCAATTGGCCGCGCAAGAAGCCGCACGCCAGGAAGCCGCCCGGGCCGAGGCCGCGCGGCTTGATGCCGAACGGCAAGCGGCGGCGGCACAGGCGGCTGCCCAGCAAGCTGCTGCGCAACAAGCAGCGGCACAGCAGGCCGCAGCTCAACAAGCGGCAGCGCAGCAGGCAGCAGCAGCTGCGGCGGCGGCGGCGCAAGCGGCTGCCGCGCAACAGGCGGCGGCCCAGGAAGCCGCTCGGCAGGAAGCCGCAGCCCGGGCGGCCGAGGCTGCGCGGCAGGAAGGCGAACGCCAGGCGGCTGCGGCGCAGGCCGCCGCGCAACAACAAGCCGCTGCCCAGCAGGCAGCGGCGCAGCAGGCGGCCGCTCAGGACGGCGCGCGCACCGAGGCCGCGCGCCTGGCCGCCGAGCGCGCGGAGCACGAGGCCAAGCGCGAAGAGCGGCTGCGCGCGATCGGCCGGCAGCTGGACGAGGAACGTGCCCGGCGCGACGCGGCCGATGCGGCGGCGCTGCGCGACCCGCAGGGGAGCCCGCTGCGCCGGGGCCGCCTGTTCGGGCTGGTGGACAACAACGAGGAGCTGGTGCGCTACGCCGAGGCCTGGGCGCGCAAGATCCAGCTGAACAGCAACACCTTCGAGCTGGTGCGCGAGGCGGTGAAGCAGCCGCACACCAACCCGGTGGTGACGGTGGCGATCCGCGCCGATGGCTCGGTGGAGTCGGTCACCTTCGTGCGCACCAGCGGCGTGGCGGCGATCGACGAGGCGATCCCGCGCATCATCCAGAGCCTGGCCAACTACCCGGCGTTTTCACCCGCGCTCTCGCGCCAGTACGACGTGGTCGAGATCCGCCGCACCTGGCATTTCGACGTGGCGATCAGGCTGTACTGAAGCCCCGGCTCACTCGGCCGCGATCTGCCGCAGCGCCTGTTCGAACACCGCCGCCGGCTGGCCGCCGGAGATGAGGTGCTTGTCGTTGATGATGACGGCGGGCACGGAGTGGATGCCGTGGCTGGTGTAGAAGGCTTCGCGCTCGCGCACGTCTTGCGCGTATTCGTCGCTGGCGAGGATGGCTTTGGCCCGCGCTTCGTC
The DNA here is from genome assembly GCF_058787875.1 of Hydrogenophaga sp. FW305-3-2-15-A-LB1. NCBI lineage: Bacteria > Pseudomonadati > Pseudomonadota > Betaproteobacteria > Burkholderiales > Comamonadaceae > Hydrogenophaga > Hydrogenophaga sp. FW305-3-2-15-A-LB1. The sequence goes on from NZ_JBYTAE010000090.1 coordinate 2,029, forward strand.
CAGCCCGGCTTCGCGCACGCAACCGAGCAGCACGTCGTGGTGGCCCATGGCTTCGCTGCGGGTGTGGCAGGCGGCCATGAGCGCTTTCTTGAGCGCGTGCTGCTGGCCGGGCGCGCCTTCTTCGCCGGCCCAGTGCAGCAGGCGGTGGGCGTCGAAGGTGTTCCAGATGCGGCCCCGGCCTTCGGGATTGAAGGCGAAGCCCACTTCGGCGCCGCGCGCGCGGATGGTGTTGCGGATCTGCGCCTGCTGATCGGGCGTGGAGCCGTATTTCTCGGCGAGGTGTTCGCCGATGTCCTGGCCTTCGGGGCCCATCTTGGGGTTGAGCTCGAAGGGCTGGAAGTGCAGTTCGGCCGACACGTCGCCCTGCAGTTTCTGCAGCGCTTTTTCGAGCGCGCCCAGGCCCACGGCGCACCAAGGGCAGGACACGTCGGACACGAAATCGATCTTGAGGGGGGTGGTGTTCATGGCCGCCATGGTAGGCCGGGGGCCATGCCCGTGGCCGGCCCAGGGGCTTGCGCCACAATGTTGCTTTCTCAACCCCGGCCTGCCCCACTCCCCGCTTTATGACCGACCGCTACGCCGTTCTCGGCCACCCCATTGGCCACAGCAAATCGCCGCTGATCCACACCCAGTTCGCCCAGAGCACGGGGCAGGACCTGGGCTACACCGCCATCGAGACGCCGCTGGACGGTTTCGCGGACACGGTGCTGGGCTTTCGGGCGAGCGGCGGGCGTGGGCTGAACGTGAGCCTGCCGTTCAAGCTGCAGGCGTTCGAGATCGCCACGGAGCCGAGCGAGCGCGCGCGGCTGGCGGGCGCGGCCAACTGCCTGAAGTTCGAGGGCGAGCGCATCCTGGCCGACAACTTCGACGGCGTGGGCCTGGTGAACGACCTGCAGCGCAACCTGGGCGTGCCGCTCCAGGGCAAGCGCGTGCTGCTGCTGGGCGCGGGCGGCGCCACGCGCGGCGCCTTGCTGCCGATCGCGGCGGAGCAGCCGGCGCTGCTGTCGGTGGCGAACCGCACGCCCGAGAAGGCGCACGCGCTGCGGCACGATTTCGCTGCCCATGTGCCGCTGCAGACCGGCGGCTACGACACGCTGCTGGGCCAGAGTTTCGACGTGGTGATCAACGCCACGTCCACCGGGCTTTCGCAGGAGGCGCTGCCGCTGCCGGACGGCCTGTTCGCCCCGGGCGCGCTGGCCTACGACATGGTCTACGGCAAGGGCCTCACGCCTTTCCTGCGGCAGGCCAAGGCCGCGGGCGTGGAGCGCGTGGCCGATGGCGTGGGCATGCTGGTGGAGCAGGCGGCCGAGGCGTTTCTGTGGTGGCGCGGCGTGCGCCCCGACACCCAGCCCGTGGTGCGGCAGCTCACCGTGCCGCTGGTTTGAAATCCCGCCACTTCCTGCAACTGGTCGGCCTGTCGGCGCTCTGGGGCGCGTCGTTCCTGTTCATCCGCGTGGCGGTGCCCGAAATGGGGCCGCTGGTGCTGGCGGGTTGCCGCGTGGCGCTGGCCGGGCTCACGCTGGCGCTGATCATGCGGGGCCTGAAGCAGCAGTGGCCGTGGCGCTACTGGCGCGAGCTGCTGTTGATGGGCGGGCTGTCGGTGGCCGTGCCCTTTCTGCTGTACGCCTGGGCCGGGCTGCGGTTGCCGGCGGGCTACAGCGCGCTGCTCAACACCACGGCGGTGCTGTTCGGCACCCTCGCCTCGAGCTGGTTCAAGGAAGACACGCTCACGGCGCGCAAGCTGCTGGGTTGCGTGTGCGGCTTCATCGGCGTGGGCCTGATCGTGCGGCTCGGCCCGGTGCGGCCTGACGCGGCCACGATCGCGGCGGCCCTGGCCTGCGTGCTGGCGGCCGCGTGTTACGGCTGCTCCACGCCGCTCATGAAGCGCGCCACCACGCGCATGCAGCCGCTGGCGATCGCGGCGGGCATCCACGCGGGCGCGATGGTGCTGGTGCTGCCGGGCGCGCTCTGGGCCTGGCCGCAAGCCACGTTCACGCCCACGGGCATGGCGGCGGTGCTGGTGATGGGCGTGGTCACCTCGGGCCTGGCCTACTGGGCGCACCTGCGCATCATCCGCCACGTGACGCCGGTGGCGGCGATGAGCCCGGTGTTCCTGATCCCGGTGTTCGGCGTGACCTGGGGCCACCTGTTCCTGGGCGAAGAGCTGTCGTCGGGCATCTTCGTGGGCGGCGCGCTGGTGCTGCTGGCTTCGGCGCTGGTGACGGGTTTCAACCCGTTGCGGCGCAACCCGCCGGTGCCCTGAAACGCCCGCAGCAGGGGCCCTCCGGCCTATACTGCGCAAATGAACGAAACGGTACATTCCAAGCGGCGGGCCGCGCGAAGCGTGGCGCCTGCCAAGGAAACCACCCGCACCAACGACCCGGAGCGGACCATGGCCAACATCCTCGAGGTGGCCATGGCGGAGTTTGCCGAAAAGGGCCTGGCGGGGGCGCGCATCGACGAGATCGCGGCCGCCACGCAGACCAGCAAGCGCATGATCTATTACTACTTCCAGAGCAAGGAGGGCCTGTACCTGGCCGTGCTGGAGGAGTCGTACCGGCGCATGCGGGAGATCGAGAGCCAGCAGCACCTGGAAGACCTCGAGCCCGAGGCCGCGCTGCGCAAGCTGGTGGAGTTCACCTTCGACCACCACTTCAGCCACGAGAACTACATCCGGCTGGTGATCTCGGAAAACATGAACCGGGGCCAGTTCCTGGCGCAGAGCCAGAGCATCCAGCAGCTCAATGTGCCGGCGATCTCGGCGATCCGCCGGCTCTACGAACGCGGCGTGGCCTCGGGTGTGTTCCGCCCCGGGCTCGACGCGATCGACATCCACGCCTCGATCTCGGCGCTCACCTTCTTCAATGTGTCCAACCGCCACACCTTCGGCCTGATCTTCAAGCGCGACCTGAGCGACCCGAAGATCGCCGCCGCGCGCCGCGACGCCATCGCCGAGATGGTGTTGCGCTACGTGCGCGCCTGACGCACCACCCCTCCCGGGGCCTTGTTTTTCACGACCCGACGGCCGGTGCGCCGACCTAGGGTAATCCCCGATTCGTGGAAAACTAACCAGTTCGTACATTACCAACTCGAACGGAACAAACCCAGGAGACCTGCGTGATCCAGAACCTCATCAACACCTACTGCCGGCTGCTGGCCTGGCTGATGGTGCTGTTCCTCGCCCTCATGGTGGTCATGGTGTTCGGCAACGTGCTGATGCGCTATGGCTTCAACTCGGGCATCACCCTCTCCGAAGAGCTGTCGCGCTGGCTGTTCGTGTGGATGACCTTCCTGGGCGCCGTGGTGGCGCTCAACGAGCGCGCCCACCTCGGCACCGACTCGCTGATCTCGCGCCTGCCGGTGCTGGGCCGCAAGCTGTGCCTGGCCGCGAGCCTGGCGCTGATGCTGTACGTGTGCTGGCTGATCTACCAGGGCGCGTGGGAACAGGTGAAGATCAACTGGGACTCCACCAGCGCGGTGATGGAGACCTCGATGGCGTATTTCTATGCCAGTGGCATGGTGTTCGCCTTGCTGGCCGCGCCCATCCTGCTGCTGAACCTGTGGCGCCTGCTGGCGGGCCGGATGAGCGAGGACGAGCTGATCGGCATCCGCGAATCCGAAGACGTGCCGCCCCCCGGCAACCCCCAAGCCTGAACGCACCGGAAGACCGCCATGACCATCGCCATCTTCCTCGGTGCTCTGCTGGCCGCCATGGCCATCGGCATTCCCATTTCCTTCGCGCTGCTGCTCAGCGGCGTGGCCCTGATGTGGCACCTGGGCATGTTCGATGCGCAGATCCTCGCGCAGAACCTGATCGAGGGTTCCAACAGCTTCCCCCTGCTGGCCGTGCCTTTCTTCATGCTGGCCGGCGAGATCATGAACACCGGCGGCCTGTCCAAGCGCATCGTGAACTTCGCGATGGCGCTGGTGGGCCATGTGCGCGGCGGCCTGGGTTACGTGACCATCGTCGCGGCCTGCCTGCTGTCGGCGCTCTCGGGCTCGGCCGTGGCCGACGCGGCCGCGTTGACGGCCCTGCTGCTGCCGATGATGGTGAAGGCCGGCCACGACAAGGCGCGCAGCGGCGGCCTGATCGCGGCCTGCGGCGTGATCGGCCCCATCATCCCGCCCTCGATCGGTTTCGTGATCTTCGGCGTGGCGGCCAACGTGTCGATCTCCAAGCTGTTCCTGGCCGGCATCTTCCCCGGCATCCTGCTGGCCGCCGGCCTGTGGGCCACCTGGTGGTGGAGCACGCGGCGCGAAAAGCTGGAGCCGCCGCCGCGCAAGTCGGCCGGCGAGGTGCTCAGCGCCATGCGCAGCGCGGGCTGGGCGCTGATGCTGCCGCTGATCATCCTGGTGGGCCTGCGCATGGGCGTGTTCACGCCGACCGAAGCGGCCGTGGTGGCCGCCGTGTACGCCCTCTTCGTGGCCGGCGTGATCTACCGCGAACTCACGCTCAAGCAGCTCTACGAGGTGTTTCTGAACGCGGCCAAGACCACGGCGGTGATCATGTTCCTGGTGGCCGCGGCCATGGTCTCGGCCTGGCTGATCACGGTGGCGCAGCTGCCGGACCAGATCGTCACGCTGCTGCAGCCGCTGCTGGACAACCCCACGCTGCTGATGTTCGCCATCATGCTGCTGGTGATCGCCGTGGGCACGGCGATGGACATGACGCCCACCATCCTGATCCTCACGCCGGTGCTGATGCCCATCGTGAAGGCCGCCGGCATCGACCCGGTGTATTTCGGCGTGCTGTTCATCATCAACAACTCCATCGGCCTGGTGACGCCCCCGGTGGGCACCGTGCTCAACACCGTGGCCGGCGTGGGCCGCATGCGCATGGACGACGTGACGCGCGGCGTGATGCCCTTCATGCTGATGCAGTTCGCGGTGATGTTCCTGCTGGTGCTGTTCCCCTCGCTGGTCATGGTGCCGGCGCGCTGGCTGATCGGCAACTGAGCTTCCCTTTCCACACCCGGCCTGTGCGCGGTGCGCCGCGGGCCGAGGTTCCCCGGATGCCAGCGCACTGCCCTCATTTCTTTGGAGACAACATGAAACGCCTGATGCTCAAGACCCTGGTCGCCGCCCTCGCAATGACCGCCTTCGGCGCCGTGCACGCGCAGGACAAGACCATCAAGTTCGCGACCCAGAACCCCAAGGGCCACCCGATCGTGATGGGCATGGAGAAATTCGCCGAGCTGGTGGCGGCCAAGTCGGGCGGCAAGATGAAGGTCAACCTCTTCCCCGGCGGCACGCTCGGCAGCGACCAGGCCAATGTGTCGGCCATCCAGGGCGGCACGCTGGAGATGGCCTCGATGAACTCGGGCATCTTCGCCAGCCAGGTCAAGGAATTCGCGATCTACGACTTCCCCTTCATGTTCGCCAACTCGAAGGAGGCCGACGCCGTGGTCGACGGCCCCTTCGGCAAGAAGCTGCACGACAAGCTGCAGGAAAAAGGCCTGATCGGCCTGGCGTACTACGAGCTGGGTTTTCGCAACATCACCAACAGCAAGCGCCCCATCACCAAGCTGGAAGATCTGGAGGGTCTGAAGCTGCGCGTGATCCCCAACCCGATCAACGTGGACTGGGTCAAGGCCCTGGGCGCCAACCCCACGCCCCTGCCCTTCCCCGAGGTGTACGCGGCGCTGGAACAGAAGGCGATCGACGGCCAGGAGAACCCGCTCACGGTGATCAACGCCAACAAGTTCTACGAGGTGCAGAAGCACGTGGTGCTGAGCAACCACCAGTACAACCCGCAGTCGGTGATCATCAGCAAGAAGTTCTGGGACAACCTGGACGCGGCGCAGAAGAAGATCGTGGCCGACGCGGCGCAGGAATCGGCGAAGTACCAGCGCGAGCAGGCGCGCGGCCAGGTGGCGGTGGCGCTGGACAACATGAAGAAAAGCGGCATGCAGGTGACCGAGCTGTCGGCCGCCGAGACCGACAAGCTGCGCGACAAGCTGCGCCCGGTGATCGCCAAGTTCGCGGTGACCGTGGGCCAGGACACCGTTCAGAGCCTGCAGGCCGAGCTGGCCAAGGTGCGCGGCAAATAAACGCAACGCACGCCGCTCCGTCATGAGCAAGACCCGCATCGCCGTGGCCGGCGCCGGCTACATCGGCCAGGCCCACATGGGCGTGGCGCGGGCCAGCGCGGGCTGCACCCTGAGCGCGGTGGTCGATCCTTCGCCGGCCGCGCAGGCCGTGGCGCGGCAAGCGGGCGTGCCGCTCTACCCGTCCATCGAGGCCTTGCTGGCCAGCGAGCACCGGCCCGACGGCCTGGTGCTGGCCACGCCCAACGCGCTGCACGTGCCCCAGGCCTTGCAATGCCTGGCCGAAGGTATGCCGGTGCTGGTGGAAAAACCCATCGCCACCACGGTCGCCGAAGGCCGGCGGCTGGTGGACGCGGTGGAGAACAGCGGCGCGGCCGTGTTGATCGGCCACCACCGGGCCCACAGCCCCATCATGGCCAAGGCGCGCCAGGTGGTGGCCTCGGGCCAGCTGGGCCGGCTGGTGAGCGTGATGGGCAGCGCCCTCTTCTACAAACCCGCGGGCTATTTCGCCGACAGCCCCTGGCGCCGCGAGCCCGGCGGCGGGCCGATCCTGCTCAACATGATCCACGAGGTGCACAACCTGCGCATGCTCTGCGGCGACATCGGCGCGGTGCAGGCGTTCAAGTCGCACGCCACGCGCGGCTTCGCGGTGGAGGACACGGTGGCCATCAACCTGCGCTTCACCAACGGCGCGCTCGGCAGCTTCATGCTCTCGGACACCGCCGCCTGCCCGCGCAGCTGGGAGCAGACCTCGCAGGAGAACAAGGCCTACCCGAGCTACGCCGACGAGGACTGCTACGTGATCGCCGGCACCGACGGCAGCCTCTCGGTGCCCACCATGCGGCTCAAGACCTACCCGCGCGCCGAAGACCGCTCGTGGTGGAAGCCTTTCGAGGTGGGTACAGTGGGCCTGGTGCGCGACGATCCGCTGCAACACCAGATGGACCATTTCGGTGCCGTGGTGCGCGGCGAAACCTCACCACTGGTGAGCGCTCGCGACGGCCTGGACAATCTGCGCGTCACCGAAGCCATCGCCGAAGCGGCCACCACGGGCCGCGTCGTCGAACTGGCCTGACCCCTTTTTCTTTTTTCAACCATCCCATCTTCTGGAGCGACGATGAAAGTTCTCATGCTGCACGGCATCAACCTCAACATGTTCGGCAAGCGCGACCCCAAGCAGTACGGCACCATCACGCTCGACCAGATCAACGAGCAGGTGAGCGAGCTGGGCAAGGAACTGGGCGTGGAGGTGGAAGCCTTCCAGACCAACTTCGAGGGCGCGATGTGCGAGCGCATCCACCAGGCCTACTTCGACCAGGTGGACGCGGTGATGATCAACGCCGGTGCGTGGACGCACTACAGCTACGGCATCCGCGACGCGCTGGCCATCCTGCCCTGCCCGATCGTCGAAGTGCACATGTCCAACATCCACGCGCGCGAGACGTTCCGCCACCACTCGGTGCTGGCCGAGATCGCGCAAGGCCAGATCGCCGGTTTCGGCGTGGAAAGCTACCTGATGGGCCTGCGCTCCGCCGTGAACCACGCGCGCGCCAAGAAGGCCTGACGGACACCCCGCGACGACCATGATCAACGGCACCACCGGGCTGATCGCCCACATCGGCTACCCGACGCACACCTTCAAGTCGCCGATGATCTACAACCCCTACTTCGAGCACGTGGGGGTGAACGCGGTGGTGGTGCCCATGGGCTGCCAGGCGCCCGATTACCCGGCCTTCCTGAAGTCGGTCTTCACGCTCACCAACATCCGGGGCGCGCTCATCACCATGCCGCACAAGGTGGTCACGGTGGGCCTGATGGACGAGGTCACGCCCACGGTGAAGGTGGCCGGTGCGTGCAACGCCGTCAAACGCACCGAGGACGGCCGCCTGGTGGGCGACATGTTCGACGGCGCGGGCTTCGTGCGCGGCGTGCAGCGCAAGGGCCTGAACCTGCAGGGCGCGCGCGTGCTGGTGGTGGGCAGCGGCGGCGTGGGCAGCGCCATCGCGGCCTCGCTGGCCGGCGCGGGCATCGGCGCGATCGCGCTGCACGACGTGAACGCCACCTCGGCCAGCGCCCTGGCCCTGCGCCTGAAGGCCAGCTACCCGGGCATCGAGGTGAGCACCGGCAGCAACGACCCGGCCGGCATGGACCTGGTGGTCAACGCCACGCCCATGGGCATGAACGAGGGCGACCCCCTGCCGATGGACGTGTCGCGCCTGGAGGCGCGCACCTTCGTGGGCGAGGTGGTGATGCGCACCGAGATGACGGCCTTCCTCTCGGCCGCGCGGGCGCGCGGCTGCCCGGTGCAGGTGGGCTCGGACATGCTGTTCGAGCAGATCCCGGCCTACCTGGAATTCTTCGGCCTGCCCACCACCACGGCCGAGGTGTTGCGCTCCGTGGCCCGGCTGAGCTACTGAGCCGGCGTGACGAACCCCGACACCCAATCCCCGAAACGCACCGCGCTGGGCATCGCGCTGCTGGTCTGCGCCACGCTGTGCTTCGCGCTGCTGGACACCACCTCCCAGTACGTGGGCCCCGCCGTGCCGGTGGTGATGGCGGTCTGGCTGCGTTACCTCACCCAGACCCTGATGACCACCGCCCTGCTCTGGCCGCAGCGCGGGCGCACGCTGCTGCACACCCGCGCGCCGGGCTGGCAGTTCGGCCGCGGCGCGCTGATGCTGGGCTCCAGCGTGGTGGCCTACCTGGCCCTGCGCCACGTGCCCGTGGGCGAGTTCACCGCCATCATGATGCTGGTGCCGCTGGCGGTCACGCTGCTGGCCGCGCTGATGCTGCGCGAACCGGTGTCCGCGCTCACCTGGGCGCTGGTGATCGGGGGCCTGGCCGGCGCGATGATCGTGATCCGCCCCAAGGGCAGCGATTTTCACGGCGCCATGCTGCTGCCCCTGCTGCTGGTGCTCGTGAACGCGGCCTACCAGATCCTCACCAGCCGCATGGTGCGCACCGAAGACCCGGGCACCATGCACTTCTACACCGGCCTGCTCGGCCTGGCCTGCTGCTCGCTGCTGCTGCCCTGGGGCTGGGCGCCGATGGCCGACTGGACGCTGTGGGCGCTTGCCGGCCTGCTCGGGGTGTTCGGCTCGGTGGGCCACTACCTGCTGATCCAGGCCTACCACCACGCGCCGGCCTCGCGCCTCACGCCCTACCTGTACGCGCAGATCGCCTTCGCCACGCTGGCGGGCTGGGTGGTGTTCGGCTACGCGCCCGATGTCTGGACCGTGGTCGGCATCGCGCTCATCGCGCTGTGCGGCTGGCTCGGCGTGCGCCTGCGGCGAGGCTGATCACGCCTGCAGGGTTTTCAGGCGCATCTGGTTGGGCAGCGGCATCGAGCGGCGCATCACGTCCTCGGCCAGCCACAGCGCCGAGCGGCGCGCGCGCTCGGCCACCACCGGCAGCGGCATCTGCTGGTAGTCGTCGTTGAACACCTCGAAGCTGTAGTCGCCCTCGTAGCCCAGCTTGTCGAGCTTGAGCACGAGTTCGGCCAGCTGCTCGCTGTGCACGCCTTCGCCGGGGAACACGCGGAAGGTGCGCGCGGTGGCCATGCGCTCCTCGAAGGTCTTGGTCTCCTGCCACATGAAGTCGGCCAGCTGCACCAGAAAGATCTTGGCCGGGTCGAGGTAGTCGATCTCTTCCAGCGAGGTCTTGGCCGCGAAGATGTGGAACGAGTCGATGCCCAGGCCGAGGTTGGGGCAGTCGGCGCGGCAGACCACGTCCCACGCGGTGGTGAACTCGTTGACCGTGCGGCCCCAGGACAGGCCTTCGTAGGCGATGCGGATGCCAAAGGGAATGGCCAGCATGGCGAGCTTGCGCAGGTCGCGCGCGATGTGGTCGAGGTCCTGCGAGGCGTGCGCCGAGGTGGACGAGCAGGCCAGCAGCACCTTGCAGCCCAGCGCGGCGCACATCTCGAGCATGCCCTTGGCGATGTCCACCTTGTAGTGATGCAGGTGGCCCGAGAGGCCCTCGAAGTCGCGCAGCACCTGGAAGCCGGTGCCGCGCAGGCCGCTGTCCTTCACGGCCTGCACGGCCGCGCCCAGGCCGCCGGGGTGGCCGACCAGGTCGTTGGCTTTGAGCATCACCTGCGAGAAGCCGGCGGCCTTCATGGCCGCCAGCTTGGCTTCGAGCGGACCGGCCAGCGTGATGGTGTCCATGCCGAAGCCGCTGATGGCCTCGATGGAAGCGCGGTTCGGGCTCATGGCCTCACTCCTTCTCACTGTGCACCAGCTCGAACACGACCGAGCCCAGGTAGGTCTTGCTGATGGCGCCGCGCTGCTCGGTGTGCGCGGCCTGGGTCTCGACGAACTCCACGCCGAGCGCGCGCAGCGCCTTCACGGCTTCGAGCACGTCGGGCACGCCCAGGCCAATGCGCTGCAGGCGCTCGTCGGCGTCCACCACGTGCAGCTCGGGCTCGATGAGCTGCAGCATGAAGCGCTGCGACGGGTCGAGCGCCGGGGTGCGCAGCAGCGTGCCCTTGGGCATGATGCCGAAGCGCTGTTCGTCGGGGATCAGCTCGGTGCCGAAGAGCTCTTCGTAGAACGCGATCCAGTCGTTGCTGCGCTCGGGGCCGATGTACTGCACGACGCCGAAGAAATGGATGCCGGCGGTGGCCGGCGGGTGCTGGTCCACCGAGGGAATGGGCACGAAGTCCACGTCGTAGATCGAGAAGTCCTTGTAGCGGTCCACGAAATAGATGCGGCTGCCGCCCGCGCCGTGGATGGCCGGGATGTTGAGCTCCATCACCTCGGCGTGCGTGGGCACCGACCAGGCGCCGCGCTCGAGCACGTAGTGGTAGGCCGCGCGCGCGTCGCGCACGCGCAGCGCCATGGCCGAGATCGAAGGCACGTCGCTGCCGTGGCCGGCGCCCTTGGCGTCCACCGGGTTGGCGTTGACCACCACATTGAGCCCGCCCTGGCGGTACAGCAGCACCTCGCGCGAACGGTGGCGCGCCACCGGGCGGAAACCCATCATCTCCAGCACCTGGCCCAGCGCCTGCGGCTTGCTGGTGGCGTACTCGATGAACTCGATGCCGTCCAGGCCCAGCGGGTTGGCCGCGTCGCTGAAAGAGGCTTGCAGGGGCTCGCGGCCTTCCTGTGGGTTGAGCAGGAAATCACTCATGTCGACAACTCCGGGGATCAAGAAAACGGAACAGGCCAGCGGCCAGGGCCACCCCGCACTTTAGGTGTCAACCTCCGGCATGACCAGGGTTTGCGCGCACTGTATGTTCGATATTCGCACGCTTTCGTTCGATAAACGATCCATGCGAGGGTTTCTGGTTCACCCCGGCGACACCGCCGTGTTCAGCGCCCGGGCCCGCAGCGCGCAGCCCGTGGCCACCAGCGCCAGCAGGGCCGACAGCCAGAACACGCTGGCCAGCCCGAAGGCCGAGCTGAGCAGGCCGCCGCTGATGCCCCCCACCACGCCGGGCAGGCCATAGCCCACCACGGTGTAGAGCGCCTGGCCGCGCCCGCGCAGGCGGCCGGGGAAATGGTGGGACAGCATGGCGATGCACACCGTGTGGTGCGCGGCGAAGGTGATGGCGTGCAGGGCCTGCGCCAGCAGCAGCACGGGCCACACCAGCGCGAAGCCGGCCGTGAGGCCCATGCGCAGCGACATGAGCGCGGCGGCCAGCACCAGCCAGCCCGAGAGCGACAGCAACGGCAGCCAGCGGCCCTGGGTGAAGAACCAACCGATCTCGATCACCACCGACAGCGCCCACATCAGGCCGATCACGGTCTTGCTGTAGCCCAGCGAATCCAGGTAAAGCGAGAAGAAGACGTAGATGAAGATGTGCGCGAGCACGTGGAAGAACACCGCCGCGAAGAACCAGCGCACCGGCGGCTGGCGCAGCACCGGCCACACGCCGGGCTGGGGCGCCTGCGTGGCGTGGGCGGGTTCGCGGAAGTCGGGCAGCAGCCAGGCGCTGGCGGCCACGGCGGCGAGCGTGCCCAGCGTCCAGGCCGGAAAGTGCACCAGGCCGAAGCGCTCGAACCAAAGGCCCGCGGCCACCACCGTGACCAGGAAGCCCAGCGAGCCCCACAGGCGCACGCGGCCGTAGCGCTTCGCGTCGAAGGCGCCGCTCTGGCTCACCAGGTGGGCGAGCGCGGCCTCGCTCATGGGCATCATGCCGCTGGTGTGGCTGAACATGAGCAGCAGCACCACGAACAGCACCACGCCGCCGCCGTCGAACCACAGGCCCAGCGAGAGCAGCAGCGCGGTGGTGGCGCCAAAGCGCAGCAGGCGCACGCGCTCACCGGTGCGGTCGCTCAGCGAACCCCAGAGGTAGGGCGCGAACAGGCGCGTGGCCGACTGCACCGAGGTGAGCACGCTGATGGCGATCAGGCCGAAGCCCAGCTCTTTCAGCCAAAGCGGCAGGTACGGATTGAAGAACCCGATGTGCGCGAAGTAGCTCGCGGACAAAGCCGCGAAAGGGAAGAGTTGACGGCGCTCGACCACGGCAGGCCAGGCGGCCGTGGGTTCAGCCGCGCGCCTGGGCGGCGATGTCGGGCGTGGGCAGCTGCACGTCGCCGCACTGGGCGCGGTGCAGCAGCGCGTGGTCCATCACCACCAGGGCCAGCAGGGCCTCGGCGATGGGGGTGGCGCGGATGCCCACGCAGGGGTCGTGGCGGCCCTTGGTGATGATTTCGGTGGGCTGACCGGCCGTGTCGATGGTCTCGCGCGGGATCAGGATGGAGCTGGTGGGCTTGATCGCGATCTGCACTTCCAGGTCTTGCCCGGTGCTGATGCCGCCGAGCACGCCGCCGGCGTTGTTGCCTTTGAAGCCTTCGGGGGTGAGGCTGTCGCCGTGCGTGCTGCCCCGGTGCGCCACGCTGGCGAAGCCGGCGCCGATCTCCACGCCCTTGACGGCGTTGAGGCCGAGCATGGCGTAGGCGATGTCGGCGTCGAGCCGGTCGTACAGCGGCTGGCCCAGGCCGACCGGCATGCCCTGCGCGGTGACGCGCAGGCGCGCGCCGCAGGAGTCGCCGCTCTTGCGCAGCTCGTTCATGTAGGCCTCGATGGCCGACACATCGGCCACCGGGGCGAAGAAGGGGTTGTGGGGCACGTGGTCCCAGCTCTCGAAAGGGATGGCCAGCTCGCCGACCTGCGTCATGTGGCCGCGGAAGGTGGTGCCGTAGCGTTCCTTGAGCCATTTTTTGGCGACCGCGCCGGCGGCCACGGTGGGCGCCGTGAGGCGGGCCGAGCTGCGGCCGCCGCCGCGCGGATCGCGGATGCCGTATTTCTGCCAGTAGGTGTAGTCGGCGTGGCCGGGGCGGAAGGTCTGCAGGATGTTGCCGTAGTCCTTGCTGCGCTGGTCGGTGTTGCGGATCAGCAGGGCGATGGGGGTGCCGGTGGTCTTGCCTTCGTACACGCCGCTGAGGATTTCGACGGTGTCGGGTTCGTTGCGCTGGGTGACGAATTTGCTGGTGCCGGGGCGGCGGCGGTCGAGCTCGGCCTGGATGTCGGCCTCGCTGAGTGCCATGCCCGGCGGGCAGCCGTCGATCACGCAGCCAATGGCCGGGCCGTGGGATTCACCGAAGTTGGTGACGCAAAACAGGGTGCCGAAGGTGTTGCCGCTCATAGAGGGGTGATTATCCCTGAGGCACGCTGGTGCGTTGGTGGGCCAGTCTGGTGCATGCGATCGGGCCTGGGGGACGGGAACATTTTGTGCTTTGTGCTGCGGCGCAGCAGCTGGTTGCTGTCCATCCCCAGAAAGGAGCGTCCCATGCTTGATCGAACCTCCACTTTGTTTTCTCACGTGAAGGGCGGCGAAGGCGACTATGTGAGTGGTGGCCTGCGCGATTTTTTCCTGTACCGCGACCTGGGGATCGCCCAGGCGACGCACGGCAAGGTGATTGCGCATCTGGTGAAGGCGAATCTGCCGCCGGAGGAAGGCACGGGCTGGCACCGGCACGAGGCGGATTTCCAGATCGTGATCATGCTCAAGGGTTGGGCGCGGTTCATGTACGAGGATCAGGAGACGCTGGTGGAGGCCGGCGATTGTGTGCATCAGCGGCCTGGGATCCGGCATTACCTGTTCGACTATTCGCCCGATATGGAGTACCTGGAGATTGTTTCTCCTGCGGATTTCAAGTCGATCGATGTGGATCCGGTTTGTGAGATTCCCAAGCCGACACCTTGGGGTTGATTTCGCGCCTCCTTGGTCTTGGGGCCCCAGGGGCGGGTGATGGGCTCCGCGAATGTCCTCCGGCGGCTGGTGCCGCCTCCCCCTTTACTTCGCTGCGCCCATCACCCACCCCTGGAGCCTTGCCACCGTGAAGGCACTCCAACGGACGTGCGCCACCGCTTCTTCGGCTCGGCCACCCGGGCGCTCTGCGCAGCGGGGTAAAGGAGGAGGCGGCACCAGCCGCCGGGGGACACCCGCGGAGCAGAGCGCCCGGGTGGCCGAGCCCGCGAGGTAGAGGAAAGAAACTCAAAACTCGGCGTCCAACTCGTCGATATCGTCGGGTTCGGCCTCCGCAGCCGCCACCCATTCCTTCATCGCCGGCAAGTCCATGATGGTGTCGCAATACGCCACACACGCAGGGCTGATCGCCACCTCGTAGGTGATGAAACGCGTCACCACCGGCGCGAACATCGCATCCGCCATGCAGGGCTTGCCGCCGAACAGATAAGGCCCCCCATACGTCTCCAGACACTCGCTCCAGATCGCCTCGATGCGATCGATGTCCGTCTGCGCGCGCGACCACAGCTTGAAATTCGGAAACGAGGCCTTGATGTTCATCGGCAACGACGAGCGCATCGCCGAAAACCCCGAATGCATCTCGCCACAGATCGCCCGGCAATGCGCCCGCGCCGCCCGGTCCGCCGGCAACAGACCCGCCTTCGGCTTCACCTCGTTCAGGTACTCGCCAATCGCCAGCGTGTCCCACACATGAATGCCATCGTGCTCCAGCGCCGGCACCCGCATCGAGGCCGACAGCAACAACATCTCGGCCTTCATCGCCGGATCGTCCGGCGAAATCACGTTCTCCGTGAACTCCAGCTTCGCCATGCGCGCCATCAGCCAGCCCCGCAAGGCCCAGGCACCGTAGTTCTTGCTGCTGATCGTGAGTACCGCTTTGGCCATGAACATGCTCCTTCAGAGGGCATCCACCGAGCAAGGCCTGTGCCATCGCTGTGCACCCACCACGCACCGCGCCGGTGCAACACCCCGCTGGCCCGCAACTTGCCTGCAATGCGACACGTTGTCCCAGGAAAGAAACCATGCTGTATCAGGCCTACCAACTCCAGTCCGACCTGATCTCGCCCCTGCGCCTGACCGCGCAGCACCTGAGCGCCGCGCTCTGGCTGCGCGAAACCGAGGGCAGCGTCATGCGCAAGCTGGCCGCCGCCTGCGACGTGATCTCGCGCCTGCGCCTGACCCACACACGCCCGCCCTACCAGATCCACAGCGTGACGGTGGGTGAACGCGAATTCCCCGTCACCGAGGAAACCGTGCTCACCCTGCCCTTCGGCACCCTGCTGCGCTTTCGCAAGGAAGGCGCCGAGCCCCAGCCCAAGGTGCTGCTCGTGGCCCCGCTCTCCGGCCACTTCGCCACCCTGCTGCGCGAGACCGCGCGCACCCTGCTGCAGGACCACGACGTCTACATCACCGACTGGCACAACGCGCGCGACGTCTCCCTGCGCCACGGCGCCTTCTCGCTGGACGACTACATCAGCTACATGATCCGCTTCACCGAGGCCGTGGGCCCGGGCAGCCACATGGTGGCGGTGTGCCAGCCCTGCGTGGCCGCGCTCGCCGCCACGGCCCTCATGGCCGAGGACGACAACCCCGCCCAGCCGCGCAGCCTCACGCTGATGGCCGGCCCGGTGGATTGCCGCGTCAACCCCACCGAGGTGAACAAGCTCGCCACCAGCAAGCCCATCGAGTGGTTCGAGAAAAACCTGATCAGCCACGTGCCGTTCCCGCACGCCGGCATGATGCGCCGCGTCTACCCCGGCTTCGTGCAGCTCACCGCCTTCATGAGCATGAACCCGGACCGCCACAAGCAATCCTTCCGCCACATCTACGACCACCTGGCCGCCGGCCGCACCGAAGAGGCCGGCGTGATCCAGGCGTTCTACGAGGAGTACCTCGCGGTCAACGACCTGCCGGCCGAGTTCTACCTGGAGACGGTGGAGAAGGTGTTCCAGACCTACGACCTGCCGCGCGGCGTGCTGACCTGGAACGGCCGCACCGTGAACCCGGCGGCCATCCGCCGCACCGCGCTGATGACGGTGGAAGGCGAACGCGACGACATCTGCTCGGTGGGCCAGACGGTGGCCGCGCAGGACCTGTGCCGCAGCGTGCGCCCCTACATGAAGACGCACCACGTGCAGACCGGCGTGGGCCACTACGGCGTGTTCAGCGGGCGGCGCTGGAACCAGCAGATCTATCCCCGCGTGCGCGACATGATCCACGCCAGCTCGGACTGAACGTTCGTTCGCGCCATGAAAAACGCCCCGGCATGCGGGGCGTTTTCATCTGAAGCTCGCTCGGCGCTTCAGGGGAAGTTCGGCTCGTTCTTGCTCGACTCTTCCTCGGGCCAGTCGCGGATGTAGGCCTTGAGCATCTTGTTCTCGAAGTTCTGGCTGTCGACCACGGCCTTGGCCACGTCGTAGAAGCTGATCACACCCATGAGCATCTTGTTGTCCATCACCGGCATGTAGCGCGTGTGGCGCTCCAGCATCATGGGCCGCACCTGCTCCAGTTCGGTCTGGGGCGTGCAGGTCATGGGGTGGTCGTCCATCACGGTGCGCACGGTGCGCCCGCCCAGTGAGCCGCCGTTCTTGGCCAAGGTGTGGATGACTTCGCGGAAGGTCAACATGCCGACCAGGTCGCCGTGCTCGATCACGGCCAGCGAACCGATGTCGAACTGCGACATGGTTTCGATCGCGCGTTCCAGCGTCTCCTGAGGCTGGACGGTGTACAGCGTGCCTCCCTTGACGCGCAGGATATCGCTGACTTTCATGGCTGTGCTCCTCAATTCTGGTGTGTCCCCCATGGGGCTGGGGTGCTGACAATATAGCCCACAATACAAATCAAAACCACTGCGCGCGCCTCGCCCGCCGCAACGACAGGCAACCACTGGAGACCATATGTCCGGCTACGCTGACCCCGGCTTCGACACGCTCGCGCTGCACGCGGGCGCCGCCCCCGACCCCACCACCGGCGCGCGCGCCGTGCCCATCCACCTCACGACCTCGTTCGTCTTCGAGTCCAGCGACCACGCCGCCGCGCTGTTCAACCTGGAGCGCGCGGGCCATGTGTACAGCCGCATCAGCAACCCGACCAACGCCGTCTTCGAGCAGCGCATGGCCGCGCTGGAGGGTGGCATCGGCGCCATCGCCACCGCCAGCGGCCAGGCCGCGCTGCACCTGGCCGTGGCCACGCTGATGGGCGCGGGCTCGCACATCGTGGCCAGCACCGCCCTGTACGGCGGCAGCCAGAACCTGCTGCACTACACGATGCGCCGCTTCGGCATCGAGACCACCTTCGTGAAACCGGGTGACATCGACGGCTGGCGCGCCGCCGTGCGGCCCAACACCAAGCTCTTCTTCGGCGAGACCGTGGGCAACCCGGGCCTGGACGTGCTGGACATCCCCACCGTCTCGCAGATCGCGCACGAGGCCGGCGCGCCCTTGCTGGTGGACTCGACCCTTACAACGCCTTACCTCGTCAAACCCTTCGAGCTCGGCGCCGACATCGTCTACCACTCGGCCACCAAATTCCTCAGCGGCCACGGCACGGTGATCGGGGGCGTGGTGGTCGACGCGGGCAGTTTCGATTGGGAGAAGTCGGGCAAATTCCCCGAGCTCACCGAGGCCTACGAAGGCTTTCACAACATGGTGTTCAGCGAAGAAAGCACGGTCGGTGCCTTCCTGCTGCGCGCGCGGCGCGAGGGCCTGCGCGACTTCGGCGCCTGCATGAGCCCGCACAGCGCCTGGCTGATCCTGCAGGGCATCGAGACGCTGTCGCTGCGCATGGACCGCCACATGGGCAACACCGAGAAGGTGGTGCAATTCCTCGCCAGCCACCCGCTGGTGGGCCGCGTGGGCCACCCGCTGCTGGAGAGCCACCCCAGCCACGCGCTGGCCGAAAAGCTGCTGCGCTTCGGTGCCAAGGGTGCGGGCTCGGTGTTCAGCTTCGACATCAAGGGCAGCCGCGCACAGGGCAAGGCCTTCATCGAAGCGCTCAAGATCTTCAGCCACCTGGCCAACGTGGGCGACTGCCGCTCGCTGGTGATCCACCCGGCGAGCACCACGCATTTCCGCATGAGCGACGAAGCGCTGGCGGCCGGTGGCATCGGCCCGGGCACGATCCGCCTGTCCATCGGCCTGGAAGACCCGGACGACCTGATCGACGATTTGAAGCGCGCGCTCAAGGCCGCAGAAAAGGCGGGGGCCTGACCATGTACCTGCAAGTCAACGGCGCCAGCACCTACTGCTACACCGGCGGCAAGCCTTTCGATGCCGCCAAGCCCACCGTGGTGTTCCTCCACGGCGTGATCAACGACCACAGCGTCTGGATCCTGCAGAGCCGCTACCTGGCCCACCACGGCTGGAACGTGCTCGCGGTGGACCTGCCCGGCCACTGCAAGAGCGAGGGCGAAGCGCCCGCCTCGGTGGAAGACGCGGCTGGCTTCGTGGCCGCCCTGCTCGACGCCGCCGGCGTGCAGAAGGCCGCGCTGGTGGGCCACAGCTGGGGCTCGCTGATCGCGCTCGAATCGGCCGCGCGCCTGAAGGAGCGCGTGAGCCACCTGGTGCTGGTGGGCACGGCCTACCCCATGAAGGTTTCGCCCGCGCTGATCGAAGCCTCGCTCAACGAGCCGGAGAAGGCGCTCACGATGGTGAACGTGTTCAGCCGCAGCACCCTGGCCGCGCCGCCCTCGGCGCTCGGCCCGGGCACCTGGGTCTACGGCTCCAGCATGGCGCTGGGTCGGCGCGTGCTGCGCAGCAACCCTCAGGTCAACGTGTTCCACCGTGGCTTCGTGGCCTGCGACCGCTATGCCGGCGGCGAAGCGGCCATCGCGCAGATCAGTTGCCCGGTGCTGTTCGTGCTCGGCGGGCTGGACCAGATGACCAACCCCAAGGCCGCGCAGGTGCTGGTGCAGGCCGCGCGCGCGGCCGGCAAGGCGGTGAGCATCGCCACGCTGCCGGTGGGCCACCACCAGATGACCGAGACGCCCGACGCCACGCTGTTCGCGATCCGCGATTTCCTCCGGGTTTAAGAACAGGCGCCCGTTTCGGCAACCGGGTCGGCAGGCGCCCCACCCAGGCACGACCGCAGAAAGCGGCCCACCTGTGCGTTGAACTCCGCAGGGCGTTCGAAGTACGGCGAATGCCCACAGGCGTTCATCTCGATGGCCCGCGCGTTCGGGAAAAGCGCCGCGATCGACCGGGCAAGTTCCGGGGGCACCAAGGGATCGTGCACCCCCGAGACCAGGAGCACGGGGCAGGCGACTTCTGCGAGGCGCTCGCATCCGATCAGGGCATCCGGGTGGTTCAAGGCCTGCAGCCGGCGCTTGAGCTCGGCCGTCAAGTCGCCGGACACCAGTGGGTTGAAGGCGTTGATCTGCTGGTACAGGAAGGCCAGGGCCGCCTCCGATGCGCGGAATGCGGGCGCCAATGCGCGTTGCTCGACCTGCCGGCTGTCCGACGTGCCCAGGTAACGTTCGACGCACGCCAGCACCTCGGGCGCATCGATGCCCAGCGGCGAACCGCTCGAGACCAGGGCCCACACGCGATCGGGGTGCGCCAGCGCAAGGCGCAGCCCCACGCCCCCGCTCAACGACTGGCAGACCAGGGCCGCGCGATCGATGCGCTCGGCGTCGAGCACCGCCAGAAGATCCCTGGTGAGCGCGTCCCATGTCAGGGAGTCGGGGCGTGCCAGCGACCGGCCGAAACCGCGGCAGTCCAGGGTCAGGCAGGTGAAACGGCTCGAGAAAAAAGGAATCTGCTGCCACCAGGTCGCGGCATTGGACCCCGCGCCATGGCAGAAGACCAGCGCCGGTCCCTGACCGTGGCGCTCATGGTAGATGCGGCAACCCTGGGCCTGGACGAAGCTCATGGCAACGGACCCCCTTCAGTCTTCCAGCTTCATGCCTGGCACGATCGCCCGGTACTTGCGCTCCTCGGCATCGAGAAAACGCTGCGCCCCGGCGAAATCCAGGCCAGCGGCGGGCACCGCCATGCCGCTGGCGCGAACGAACGACTGGATCGACTCCGAGCGATGCGCCTCGCGCAGCGCCTGGTTGAGGCGCTCGGCCACCGCCTGTGGCGTGCCCTGCGGCGCAAAAAGGCCCACCCAGATCGAGAAATCGACATCACGAAGCTCGGGCATGCTCTCGGCAAAAGTGGGGACCGTCGGAGCCAGGTCCATCCTCGAAGACGAGGACACCGCCACCGCCTGCATCTGGCCGCTCGACAACTGCGGCACCGCCGTGACCGTGGGCAGCAGGATCAGGTCGATCTGGCCACCGATGAGGTCCGCGATGAAGGGCGCGCCCCCCTTGTAGGGAACGTGCAGCAAGTCCGACTTCAGCCGAGACGCCAGCGAGTGCATCACGATGTGCTGAAAGGTGCCTCGACCCGGCGTGCCATACGTCAGGCTGGCCTTGCCGGGTGCGCTGGCCTGGGCGATGTCCTTCAGCGATCGGTGCGGTTTGGATTTGCCGGTCAACAGCACGACCGGAGAGGCGCCCAGGATGCCCACGGTCTTGAAGCTGGCGGTCTTGTAGGGCGGATTTCGGTTGGTCAACGGGCTCAGCACCACCTCGTTCACCGCCCCCAGCAAGAGCGTGTAGCCATCGGGCGCGGCCTGCGCCACCCGCTTCGCGCCGATCATGCCGCCCGCGCCCCCCATGTTCTCGACCACCACCGGTTGCCCAAGCTGTTTGGCAAGCTCTTCGCCCCACTTCCGGGCCACCGTGTCGGTGGAACCACCGGCCGGATACGCGACCAACAGGGTGACGGGCCGGTTGGGATAGCCCGGATCGGCCAGGGCAGTGACGGTTGCCCCCAACAGGGCCGCGATGGCCAGAGTCCATCGGTGAAGGGTCTTCATGGTCGTGTCTCCATCGTTGTGCTGGAAGAATTCTGTTCTTGCGGCCCATGGCGGTAAATCGAATAATCCGCATGCACCCATTCCCTATGGAAATACCATGAGGCTGCCAGCCCTTCACTTGCTGCAAGCGTTTTCCGCCACCGCCCGCCACGGATCCATCTCGGCCGCCGCGAGGGAACTCCACCTCACGCAAGGTGCCGTGAGCAAGAAGCTCCTGGAGCTGGAGGCCTCGCTGGGGGTGGCCCTGTTCGACCGGATTCGAGGGCGCCTTCACCTTTCTCCTGCGGGGCATCGCTACCTGCCGGGGGTGGATGCGGCACTCGGACAACTGGAGCAGGCGACGCTGGGCGTCATGACGCTGCGAGGGCGCGGGGGTGTTCTGAACGTGATGAGCACCCCGACATTCGGGGCGAAATGGCTGATCCCCCGCCTGCCCCGGTTCCTGGCACAGCATCCTGAGGTATTCCTGAATTTCGTGCCCTTCAACCGAGGCGCATCCCCCGACCCCGATCTGGACTGCGCGCTTCTCTATGGCAACGGCACCTGGCCTGGAGCAAGCTCCCACTACATCGCCGGCCATGAGTACGTGGTCATTGCCCCGCCGCGCCTGCCGGCCTCGTCGCGCCTGCGCAGGCCGCGCGACATCGCCCTGCACGCCCTGCTTCAGCATCCCGCCGAACCGGGTGCCTGGCCGCGGTGGTGTGAGCTGCACGGCGTCTCTCACCCGGCGCTCATGCAAGGCCCCAAGCTCGATCAGGTGACCTCCATCGTGCGCGCGGTGATGGCGGGCATGGGCCTGGGCCTGGTGCCCCGTTGCGTGGTTCAGGACGACATCGACGCAGGGCTCGTGGCGGCCCCCTTTTCCAAGGACATGGTGGGCGAGGCCGGCTACTACCTCACCTACCCCGAGGGCAAGAACCACCTGCCACCTCTGGCCACCTTCCGCGACTGGCTGCTGCAGGAGGCCACGGGAAAGGACGCGCCGGCTACTTGACGCACTGCAGCTGGCCTGTGTCCTTGCCGCTGCTGGGCGGCACGCTCATCACGCAGGACATGCCGCCGCAGACGCAGTGCACGAGGCGGGTGCCGCCCGCCACCACGGACGTCGGTGCCGAACACTGGCAGGCCGGCGCCTCCATGATGTTTTTGGACTGGGCCGAGGCCGGCCGCAGCGGCAGCGCCGCGAGCAGGGCAACGACCAGCACGAAGAGCAGGATCGCAGCGATCAGCACGCCGCGCAGGGGACGCTGGAACATGGCAACTCCTCAGGTGGACAAGGGCGCGACCCATGCTACGCCGCCGCCTCGCGATTGCAAGCCCATTTCGTCCATGCTTTCGCGCTGCCACAATGCGCGAACCATGACGCCTCCGATCACACCGCCCATGACCGCTGCGCGCGCGCAGGAGATCGCCGCCCACTTCGACCTGCGCGCCCTGCCCGCCGACTTTCTGGCCAACCCCTACCCGGTCTATGCCGCGCTGCGCGAGAGCCAGCCGGTGCGCCGCATGCCCGACGGCTCGGTGTTCCTCACCCGCTGCGCCGACCTGATGGCGGTGTACCGCGATGCGCAGGCCTTCAGCTCCGACAAGCACGTGGAGTTCGCGCCCAAGTACGGCGCGAATTCGGCCCTGTTCGAGCACCACACCACCAGCCTGGTGTTCAACGACCCGCCGCTGCACACGCGCGTGCGCCGGCTCATCATGGGCGCGCTCACGCGCCGCGCCATCGCCGAGATGGAGCCGGGCCTCATCGCGCTGGTGGACCAGTTGCTCGACGAGCTGGACGCGCGCCGCGGGGGTGACCTGATCGAGGACTTCGCCTCGGCCATCCCGGTGGAGATCATCGGCAACCTGCTGGACGTGCCGCACGAAGACCGGGGCCCGCTGCGCGCCTGGTCGCTCGCCATCCTGGGCGCGCTGGAACCCACGCTCACGCCCCAGCAGCAGGCCAGCGGCAACCAGGCCGTGACCGAGATGACCGCCTACCTGCGCACCCTGGTGGCCGCGCGCCGCCAGCGCCCGGGCGACCCGGAGCGCGACGTGCTCACCCGCCTGATCCAGGGCGAGGCCAGCGGCGAGCAGCTCAGCGAGGTGGAGTTGCTGCAGAACTGCATCTTCCTGCTCAACGCGGGCCACGAAACCACCACCAACCTGATCGGCAACGGCCTGATCTCGCTGCAGGAGTTTCCCGAGGCCCGTGCCGGCCTGCTGCGCGATTTGCAGGCCACGGCGGGCGACGCCGCCGCCGAGGAAGCCGTGCTCGGCCGCGCGGTCGATGAATTCCTGCGCTTCGAGTCGTCCAACCAGCTCGGCAACCGGCGCGCGATCCAGGACACCCAGGTCGGCGGCGTGGACCTGCCGGCCGGCACGCTGGTGACGCTGTGCATCGGCGCGGCCAACCGCGACCCGGCGCAGTTCGCCGACCCCGAGGTGCTGAACCTGGCGCGCGAAGGCAACAAGCACCTGGCCTTCGGCTTCGGCATCCACCAGTGCGCCGGCCTGAGCCTGGCGCGGCTGGAGGGGCGCATCGCCATCGGCCGCTTCCTGCGGCGCTTCCCGGGCTACCGTCTCATCGAGGAGCCCACGCGCGGCGGCCGAGCACGCTTTCGCGGCTTTCTGCGCGCGCCGTTCGCCGTCGATTGAGCGCGGGCGTCACCCCGACGCGACCGAAGCCTCCCCCACGGCCTCGCTCGAGCCGCCGGCCAGGGCCGGTGTGGTCGAGACGGCCTGCGCCACCGAGAGGTCCATCCAGCGGCTCTCGGACCAGAAGCGCGCGGTGTGCGGCTGGTGCGCGAGCAGCAGCCGCTCCACCAGCGGGGCCACCGGCGTCATGGCCGGGTCGATCAGCAGCACGTAGCGCTCGCCGTCCTCGTCGAGCCGGCCCAGCCAGTCCAGCTTGACCATCACGGCCACCGGCTCTTCGAGTTGCAGCGCGTCCACCCGCAGCACCTGGGCCAGGGCCTCCAGGCTCAGGCCCTTGGGCGCGCTGTCGCGCGCCGTGTGCAGCTGTTCCAGCAATTCCAGCGCGAGCTGGAAGCTCCAGCCCGGCGTGTCGCTGCGCCGCGCGATGCCCGAGAGCAGGCTGGGCAGGTAGGCGGCGACCACCGCCCCCAGCAGCACGATCACCCAGGCGACGTAGAACCACACCAACAGGATGGGCACGGTGGCAAAGGTGCCGTAGACCACCGAGTAGGTGGGCACCTGGGCCAGGTACCAGGCCAGCACCTTCTTGGCCAGCTCCAGCCCCACGCCCACGAACAGGGCGCCCGAAAGCGCATGGCTCCAGCGCACCCGGGTGTTGGGCACGTAGCGGTAGAGCGCGGCCAGGCCGCCGGTGAGCAGCGCGAACTGCACGGCATCCAGCAGGAAACGCACGCCGCCAGGCAGGCCCGAGACCACGCCGCGCGAGGCCGTGACGGCGTAGGAGGTGGCCGCCAGGCTGCCCGCCAGCAGCAGCGGGCCCAGGGTGAGCACGGCCCAGTACACCAGCACGCGCTGGGTCAGCGAACGCGGCTGGCGCACACGCCAGATGTCGTTGAGCTTGCGGTCGATGGTCAGGATCAGGGCCAGCGCGGTCACCAGCAGCACCAGCGCGCCGGCCCAGCCCATCTGCCCGGCCTTGTTGGCGAACTGGTTGAGGTAGCTGAACACCTGCTTGGCGATGTCGGGCGGCACCAGGCTTTGCACCAGCCAGCGCTGCAGGGTGACCTGCAGGCGGTCGAACATCGGGAAGGCGCTGAAGATCGCCAGCGCGACGGTGAACAGCGGCACCAGCGAGATGGTGGTGGTGAAGGTCAGCGAGCTGGCGGTGATGCCCAGCCGGTCTTCCCGGAAGCGCTCGCGCAGCGTCAGCGCCGTGGTGCGCCACGGAAAATTCAGGGCGTCGCGCCACAGCGCGCGCGCCAGGGTTTCAAGGGCCCGCAGGCGCTCTTTCAGGGTCATCCCGGTATCATGCCACCTGCCCTCCCGCCCCCGCTT
>NZ_JBYTAE010000091.1:0-26898 GCF_058787875.1 Hydrogenophaga sp. FW305-3-2-15-A-LB1
AGGGGTTTATTCAGTCGCTAGGTGGCAAGGTGTGCCGCATTGCACAAACGCCACCAGGGCACCCGCGGAACCGGCTTCGCCGGGCCGCCAGGTGCGCCCCCTTGGGGGGTGACGCCGCAGGCAGCGCGGGAGGTTACTTCTGCAATGCCGCGATGCGCTCCTCGATCGGCGGGTGGGTCGAGAACAGCTTGCCCAGGCTACCCGTGATGCCCAGCGCCTGCATGGTCTTGGGCAGTTCGCCCGGCGTGAGGCCGCCCAGGCGGGCCAGCGCATTGATCATGGGCTGCTTGCGGCCCATCAGGCTGGCGGCACCCGCGTCGGCGCGGAACTCGCGCTGGCGGCTGAACCAGGCCACGATGATGGCGGCCAGGAAACCCAGCACGATGTCCATCACGATGGTGGTGATCATGTAACCGATGCCGGGGCCGGAATTGTTGTCGCTGCCGCGGCGCAGGAAGGCGTCCACCGCGTAGCCGATCACGCGGCTGAGGAACACCACGAAGGTGTTCATCACGCCCTGGATCAGCGTCATGGTGACCATGTCGCCGTTGGCCACGTGCGCGACTTCGTGGCCGATCACGGCCTCGACTTCTTCCTTGGTCATGTTCTGCAGCAGGCCGGTGGACACCGCCACCAGGGCCGAGTTCTTGAACGCGCCGGTGGCGAAGGCGTTGGGCGCGCCGTCGAAGATGCCGACCTCGGGCATGCCGATGTTGGCCTTGTCGGCAAAGCGGCGCACGGTCTCCACGATCCAGGCTTCGTCGGCGTTCTGCGGCTGGTTGATCACGCGCACGCCGGCGCTGAACTTGGCCATGGGCTTGCTGATCAGCAGCGAGATGATGGCGCCGCCGAAGCCGATCACGAGCGAGAACCCGGCCAGCGCCGTCATGTTCAGCCCGTTGGCCGTGAGGAAGCGATCCACGCCCAGGATGCGGGTGGTGATCAACAGCACCGCCATCACGGCGAAGTTGGTCAGGACAAACAGCAGGATGCGTTTCATGGGGACTCCGGGTTATAGGTATCGACGACAGCGGGATGATAAGTGGGGCCGCCCACGCGGTTCTTCAAGCGGCACCGCCCTTTCAGCGCGCGCCGGCCTCACACCTGGGGCAGCAGAAAGCGCCGTTCCCAGGCACTGATCTCGTTGAGGAAGCTCTCATGTTCCAGCGCCTTGACCGCGAGGTAGGCGCGCACGAAGCGCTCGCCCAGCAGGCGCGGCGCGTGAGCGCTCTGGGCCATTTGTTCGTGGGCGGTGAAAAAAGTTCGCGGCAGGCCCCGGGGCAGGTCGTAGCCGTTGTCCTGCACCGGTTCGCCCGGCAGGCAGCGCGTCCGCAGGCCTTCCAGGCCGGCGGCGAGCGTGGCGGCCATGGCCAGGTAGGGGTTGGCGTCGGCGCCGGCCAGGCGGTTTTCCACCCGGCGCGCGGCCGGTGGGCTCACCGGCACGCGCAGGCCGGCGGTGCGGTTGTCGCGGCCCCATTCCACGTTGATCGGCGCCTGGCTGCCAGCGACGTAGCGGCGGTAGGAATTGACGGTGGGCGCGTAGATCAGCGTGAGATCGGGCGTGAAGGCCTGCAGGCCGCCGATGTAGTGCAGGAAGGCCTCGCTTTCGGCCCCATCGGCCTGGCTGAAGATGTTGCGGCCTTCGGCGTCCACCACACTCTGGTGCAGGTGCATGGAGCTGCCCGCTTCGCCCGCCAGGGGCTTGGCCATGAACACCGCATTGAGGCCGTGCTGCAGCGCGATCTCGCGCGCCGCCGTCTTGAACAGGAAGGCCTGGTCGGCCACGGCCACGGGGTCGCCGTGCAGCAGGTTGATCTCGTACTGGCAGGGGCCGACCTCGTGCAGCCAGGTGTCGGCCCGGATGCCGAGCGCGTCGATGGCGGCGTGGAACGCGTCCCAGAACGGCGCCAGTTCGTTGAGCGCGTTCAGGCTGAAGGCCGACTGCCCCACCTCGGGCCGGCCCCCCCGCCCCACCGGCGGCGTCAGCGGCTGGGCCGGGTCGGTCATGGCGGCGGTCAGGTAGAACTCGATCTCCGGCGCGACCACGGGCGTGAGCCCCAGGGCCTGGTAACGCGCCACCACGTTCTTGAGCACCGAGCGCGGGGCGAACTCGCACAGGCTGCCGTCGAGTTCCACGCAGTCGTGCACCGCGAGGTAGCGCGGCACGCTGGCCCAGGGGGCGAGCTTGAGCGTGGCCAGGTCGGGCACCAGGCGCACGTCGGGATCGCTGTCGGGGAAGACCTTGTCGTAGGAATACTCGCCCGTCACGCACTGCATGGGAATGGCCTGGCAGATGCGCAGTTCACCGCCCGCGGCGAAGCTGGCCGCCGGCATGAGCTTGCCGCGCGGGTAGCCGGTGACGTCGGCGAACAGGCATTCCACGTCGCGCACGCCGGTGGCGCGGAAATGGGCGGCGAGTTCGGCGCGGTCAGCGTCTTGCGCCAGGTTCAGGTGGGACCAGGTGGTCGGGGCGGGCTGGGTCATGGGGTGTCTGTTGGGGCATCGGTGCGCCTGGGGCGGAACACCCCGGCGTCGGCATAGTAAGCGGGATCTTCGTTCGCCGCCCACCAGCCCGGCACGCCCAGCACCGGCAGCGGCGTGAACGGTTTGGCTGCGAGCACCGGCGCGCTGAGGCCCTGCGCCAGCCATGCATCCCACGCGGCGAGGTCGTCACCCAAGGCCCATGGCACTGGCGTTCGGAACACATGGGCGGTGATGGACTTGTAGGGCGTCACCAGCTTTTCCAGCAGGGCGTGGCCGAACAGCACCAGCCTCGCCTGCGCCCAGAGCGGGCGCAGCGTCACGAACAGGCGGTGCCAGTCGCGGGCCGCCAAGGCCTCCCAGAGCGGCGCGGGAGCCTGCAGCAGGGCGGCGTTTTCGTCGAACAGGGTGAGTGCGTCGCGCACCGGGCCCCGCACGTCGCGCACGCCGTCGGCGGCGATCTGCGCGGCCTGCAGCTGGTTCAGGCGCTGTTTGGTCAACGGGAAACGGCGCCAGCACAGGCCGTTGAAGAAGTCGTGCAGGTTCTCGCGCGTGGGCACGCGGCCAGTGTCGAAGATGAACTGTTCGTAAGGGGTGCCGGCGGGCAGTTCGGCCTGCGGCACGAAGCGCACCGGGGCGGCGCCACCCAGCGCCTGCGGCCAGGGCTCGCCGCCCGCCAGGGACGTGGCCACGGCCCGCCCCTCATCGGCCACGGGCGCGAACCAGGGCGCGGTCCAGTCGAGCGCCAGTTCCAAGGGACTCAGGCTTGCTGGCGCCAGGGCAAGGCCTCGCCGCCACGCAGCGGCTTGAGATCGGCCTCGCCAAAGCGGAAGCTCTCGGGCGTGGTCCAGCTCTCGCGCTTCAGGGTGACGGTGCCGCTGTTGCGCGGCAGCCCGTAGAAGGCCGGGCCGTGGAAGCTGGCGAAAGCCTCGAGCTTGTCGAGCGCGCCCACCGAGTCGAAGGCCTCGGCATACATCTCGATCGCGGCGTGCGCGGTGTAGCAGCCGGCGCAGCCGGTGGCGTGCTCCTTCAGGTGGGCCGGGTGCGGCGCGCTGTCCGTGCCGAGGAAGAAACGGTCGCTGCCGCTGGTGGCGGCGGCCACCAGGGCCTGGCGGTGGGTCTCGCGCTTGAGCACCGGCAGGCAGTAGTAATGCGGGCGGATGCCGCCGGTGAAGATGGCGTTGCGGTTGTAGAGCAGGTGGTGGGCCGTGAGGGTGGCGGCGGTGAACGCGCCGGCCTCGCCCACGTACTGCGCGGCCTCTTTCGTGGTGATGTGCTCCATCACGATCTTGAGCTCGGGAAAGTCGCGCCGCAGTGGACTCAGCTGCTCATCGATGAACACGGCCTCGCGGTCGAACAGGTCGATGTCGGGCGAGGTCACTTCGCCGTGCACCAGCAACAGCAGGCCGGCGCGCTGCATGGCTTCCAGCGTCTTGTAGGTCTTGCGGATGTCGGTCACGCCGGCGTCGCTGTTGGTGGTGGCGCCCGCGGGGTAGAGCTTCAAGGCGACCACGCCCACGTCCTTGGCCCGCGCGATTTCCTCGGGCGGCAGGTTGTCGGTGAGGTAGAGCGTCATCAGCGGCTCGAAGGCCATGCCGGCGGGCACGGCGGCGCGGATGCGATCGCGGTAGGCCATGGCCTGCGCCGCGGTGGTCACCGGCGGCTTGAGGTTGGGCATGATGATCGCCCGGCCGAACTGCGCCGCGGTGTGCGGCACCACGGTGTGCAGCGCCTCGCCATCGCGCACGTGCAGGTGCCAGTCGTCGGGTCGGGTGATCGTGAGGGTCTGTGGGGCGGTCGAGGCGTTCATGCCTCGATTGTCGCAAACCTGCAAAGGCGATCAGGGCACCTTGTCGGTCGGGTACTTCCAGAAATCCCGCAGCAGGTAGCTCACGGGCAGGTTCAGCGACACGCCCTTGGGCGGGATGGGCTGGGTGAACCAGGTCGCGTAGATCGCCTGTATCTCACCGCTGTAGATGAGCCGGCGCATCTCGTCGTCCACGATCTTCTTGAACGCCTCGTCGCTCCGCGGCAGCATGATCGCCAGCGGCTCGGTGGTGAAGAACCGGCCCACGACCTTGAGGGAGGTCGGGTCCGGCCGTGCAGCCGCCAGACCGAACAGCAGCACGTCGTCCATGGCAAAGGCGTCGGCCTCGCCCTTCTCGACCATGCCCACGGCCTGCTCGTGGTCGTCCGCCTCCACGATGCGCAGCGGAAGCCCACGCTCCCGCACCATGCGGCGCAGCGCATCCAGAGGCGTCGTGTTGCGGGTGGACACCACCACCTTGAGGTCAGGGTGGTCCACCCGGTCCACCGCGCTGTCGCGCCGGACCATGAGGCGTGCACCGGTGATGAAGTGGGGAATCGTGAAGGCCACCCGCTGGCGGCGCGCGGCATTGTTGGTGGTGGAGCCGCACTCCATCTGGGCCTGGCCCTGCTCCACCGCGTCCAGGCGGTTGGAGGGCGTCACAGCGAGGTAACGCACATCGAGCTTGCTCAGGCCCAGCTTGCGTTGCACGGCCTGCGCCAGGCGGCGGCAGATGTCGAGGGCGTAACCCACCGGTTTGCCCGTGCCGTCCAGGTAAGAGAACGGCACGGAGGATTCGCGGTGGGCCAGCACCAGCACGCCATCGCTTGCCACACGGTCCAGCACCGGGCCGGCCTGGGCGGCGGCCATGTTGGCCAGACACGCCGCGATGAGGATCCTGCGCAGGCAGGTCGTAAGGATCGAGAACACAACGACACCCCCTAAAAGAGTGCCGAGAGCATAGAGAAAGGCCCACCGCCAAGCCAATGCCCATCCCGCATCCGCCCATGTCAAGGGCACATGCGGGCGTGCCGGCGAGGCTCAGTGCGCCAAGATCTTGTTGAGGAAGTCCTTGGTGCGCGGCTGACGCTCCTCCGGCTTGCCGAAGAAGTCGTCCTTGGAACAGTCCTCCAGGATCTTGCCGCCCACGTCCATGAAGATCACGCGGTTGCTGACCTTGCGCGCGAAACCCATTTCGTGCGTCACGCACATCATGGTCATGCCTTCGTGGGCCAGGCCGATCATCACGTCCAGCACTTCGCCGACCATCTCGGGGTCGAGCGCCGAGGTGGGCTCGTCGAACAGCATCACGATGGGGTCCATCGACAGGGCTCGCGCGATCGCCACGCGCTGCTGCTGACCGCCCGAGAGCTGGCCCGGGAACTTGTCCTTGTGCGCCGACAGGCCCACACGATCGAGCATCTTGAGGCCGCGCTTCTTGGCTTCGTCGGGGTTGCGCCCCAGCACCTTGATCTGGGCGATCGTGAGGTTCTCCGTCACCGACAGGTGCGGGAACAGCTCGAAGTGCTGGAACACCATGCCGACGCGGCTGCGCAGCTTGGGCAGATCGGTCTTGGGGTCGTGCACCGCGATGCCATCGACCGTGATCTCGCCTTTCTGGAAGGGCTCGAGCGCGTTGATGGTCTTGATGAGGGTCGACTTGCCTGAGCCCGACGGGCCGCACACCACGACGACTTCGCCCTTCTGGATGTTGGTGGAGCAATCGGTCAGCACCTGGACGCTGCCATACCACTTGGAGACGTTCTTGAGTTCAATCATTGCAATTCCTGGGTTTCGATGGCATCAACGAATGATGGCAATTTTCTTGTGCAGCCGCTTGACGAGCCACGACAGCGCGTAACACATGACGAAATAGACCACGGCAGCGGCCAGGTAGGCCTCGATCGGGCGGCCGAAGTTCTTGCCCGCGACCTCAAAGCCCTTGAGCATGTCGTAGGCGCCGATGGCGTAGACAAGCGAGGTGTCCTGGAACAGGATGATGGTCTGCGTGAGCAGCACCGGCAGCATGTTGCGGAAGGCCTGGGGCAACACGACCAGCTTCATGTTCTGCCCATAGCTCATGCCCAGCGCCTGGCCGGCGAACACCTGGCCACGCGGAATCGACTGGATACCCGCGCGCATGATCTCGCTGAAATAGGCCGCCTCGAAGGCAATGAAGGTGACCACCGCCGACACCTCGGCGCCGATCGGGCGACCGATCAGCAGCGGCACCAGCAGGAAAAACCACAGGATCACCATCACCAGCGGAATGCTGCGCATGCCGTTGACGTAGATCGTGGCCGGCGTGTCCAGCCACTTCTTGCCCGACAGCCGCATGAGCGCCAGGATGGTGCCGAAGAAGATGCCGCCCACTGTGGCCACGACGGTCAGCATCACGCTGAAGTACAGGCCCTTCAGCACGAAGTTGCTGATGAGGTCCCAGTTATAGAAGGAGAAGTCGAGGTTGAGGTTCATGTCAGTGGCCTCCCGCTCCGCCCGCCACGACAAAGCCCGGTATGCGCACGCGTTTCTCGATGAAGGCCATGATGCGGTTGATCGCGAAGGCCGAGATGATGTAGAGACCGGTCACGGCGAGGTACACCTCCACGCCGCGGGACGTCTCTTCCTGCGCCTGCATCGCGAACATGGTCAGCTCCGAGACCGACACCGCGAACGCCACCGAGGAGTTCTTGAAGATGTTCATGGTCTCGCTGGTCAGCGGCGGGATGATGATGCGGAACGCCATGGGCAGCAGCACATAGCGGTAGTACTGGAAGGTGGTGAAACCCATGGCCATGCCGGCGTAGCGCTGGCCGCGCGGCAGGGCCTGGATGCCCGAGCGCACCTGCTCGGCGATGCGCGCCGAGGTGAAGAAGCCCAGGGCAAAGACCACCAGCACGAAGCCAGGGACGCCTCGCATGACGGGGAACATCGTGGGCACCACGTGGTACCACAGGAAAATCTGCACCAGCAGCGGGATGTTGCGGAACAGTTCCACCCAGGCATTGCCCAGGCGCACCACCATGGGTCGATCGGGCAGCGTGCGCAGCGTACCGATCAGGATGCCTAGCACCAGCGCCAGCAGCAGCGCCAGCAGCGACACCGACACCGTCCAACCCCAGGCTGACAACATCCAGTCCAGATAGGTGATGTCTCCCCCCTTGCCAAAGCAGCTTTCCACCGGCTGCCGTTCAATGGTGTCCTCGCAGAACACCTGCCAATCCCAGCTCATAGGAGCCCCTTTTCTCTCTGTTGCTTGTCCGGATCACACCGCGCTTTGCGCGGTCGCCACGAAAACGCCCCTTCAAATGGGTCCACTTGAAGGGGCGTCTGGTAAGTGCGTGGCTTACTTCTTGGCGTAGTCTTCCATCGGCTTGTCGTTCGGGCTGGCCCAGGCCGCCTTGGTGGCGTCGGACATGGGCAGGCCGATCTTCACGTTGGCAGGCGGAATCGGCTGCATGAACCACTTGTCGTACAGCTTGGCCAGCGAACCATCGGCAATCTGGCGCTTGATGCTGTCGTCCACGGCCTTCTTGAAGGCAGGGTCGTCCTTGCGCAGCATGCAGGCGATCGGTTCGACCGACAGCACTTCACCCACGATCTTGTAGTCGGCGGGGTTCTTGGACTTGGAGATGTTGGCCGCCAGGATGGAGCCGTCCATCACGAACGCATCGGCGCGGCCGCCCTCGAGCGCGAGGAAGCTGTCGGCGTGGTCCTTGCCATAGACTTCCTTGAAGTCGATGCCGCCGGCGCGCTCGTTCTTGCGCAGGGTCTGCACCGAGGTGGTGCCGGTGGTGGTGGCCACGGTCTTGCCGTTGAGGTCCTTGATGCCGTTGATGCCGGAGTTGGCCTTGACAGCGATGCGCACTTCTTCCACGTAGGTGGTCACGGCGAAGGACACATCCTTCTGGCGCGTGGCGTTGTTCGTGGTCGAACCGCACTCCAGGTCCACGGTGCCGTTCTGCACCAGGGGGATGCGGTTCTGCGAGGTCACGGGCTGGTAGTTGACGTTGAGCTTGGCCAGGCCGAGCTGCTTCTGGATGTCGGCCAGAATGATTTCGCCCATTTCCGTGTGGAAGCCGACGTATTTGCCGTTGCCCAGTGTGTAGCCCAGTCCGGAAGACTCGCGCACGCCCAGGGACACGCTGCCAGACGCCTTGATCTTGGCCAGCGTGTCGCCAGCTTGTGCAAAGGCGCTGCCGACGGCCAGTGTGGTCACGGCCAGCGCGAGCAGGTGTTTCTTCATAGGGATCTCCTTGCTTGTAGAAAAGATGATGAACCAGCGATCAAGACCGGATGC
This sequence comes from Hydrogenophaga sp. FW305-3-2-15-A-LB1, assembly GCF_058787875.1. Taxonomy (NCBI): domain Bacteria; kingdom Pseudomonadati; phylum Pseudomonadota; class Betaproteobacteria; order Burkholderiales; family Comamonadaceae; genus Hydrogenophaga; species Hydrogenophaga sp. FW305-3-2-15-A-LB1. The sequence goes on from NZ_JBYTAE010000091.1 coordinate 8,589, forward strand.
TCAGCGCCGTTGTCGCGCGGAGGGCATCTGCATGATGCTCCCTACGCAAGCTCCGTTCCACCCGGGAATTCCCACCCTGTCACAGGCGGAACCCGCGACTGTAGCCAGCGGCATCCTTCGCATCCAATGCTGATTGCAGCGGCCATTATGCAAACCATTCATGTACGGATTTTCCCCAATGGCCTTGGCAAAGGATCACCTGTATCGCCTATGAGACAGGGTGAATCAGGGATTGCCGAGCTTTTTGCGCAGGTCGTTCCAGAACTGCTCCACCGGTCCTTTGGCCTTTCGCGTGGAAGACCGCTCGCGGTAGATGCGGATGTCCAGCGCGGTCTCCAGCGACCCGCCGGCGGACACGAGCTTGCGGGCGCGCACTTCCTTGCGCACCGCGCTGGCCGGCAGGAAGGCGATGCCATGGCCCTCCAGCGCCATGGCTTTCAGGCCTTCGGCCATGTCGGTTTCGTAGATGCGGTCCAGGTGCACCGGTGTGCTGCTCTGCTTGAGCATCTGGTCCACCGCCCTGCCAAGGTAGGCACCCGGCGCATAGGCCAGGTAAGGCAGCGGCTGCTGGGGCGACCCTGGCAGGGCGTACTGCGGCAGGCCCTGCGCGTCCGGGCGCACATAGGGTGAAAGCACCTCCGAGCCCAGGTGCAGCATTTCATAGCGGCCGGCATCGAGCTGGATCGGCTGGGCCGCGTGCTGGTAGGCGATCAGCAGGTCACAGCTGCCCTCGACCAGGCGCAGCACCGCGTCGTGCACGTTCATGGCGATCAGCCGGCTCTTGATCGGGCCGCAGGTCTCGCGCAAGCCCGAGAGCCAGGACGGGAAGAAGGTGAAGGCCAGCGTGTGCGGCACGGCGAACTCGATCACGTCCTGCGCCGCGGCGGTGTGGGCGCGCAGCGTGGCGCGCGTGCTCTGCAGCGCCTGCAGCATCTCCAGCGCCTGGTCGTACAGCGTCTGGCCCGCGGGGGTGAGGCGCGTGGGATACGAGGAGCGATCCACCAGATCGGTGCCCGCCCAGGCTTCCAGCGACTGGATGCGCCGGGAGAAAGCGGGCTGGGTGACGTGGCGCAGCTGCGCCGAACGGCTGAAGCTGCGGGTTTCGGCGAGGCTGACGAAATCCTCGAGCCATTTGGTTTCCATGGACGGCGATTATGGAACGGCCGGACGGAAGGCTCCTCGGAAAGGTACGACCTGAAGGGAAATCGGCATCAGTCGCTGCCGCTTTGCTGCAGCGCCCACATGCCCGCATAGACGCCGGTCCGGGCGACCAGTTCGGCGTGGGTGCCCCGCTCCACGATCTCGCCGTTGACCAGCACCAGGATTTCGTGCGCGTCCACCACGGTGGAGAGGCGGTGCGCGATCACCAGCGTGGTCTTGTTGCGCGCCGCGCTCTTGAGCTCGGCCTGGATCGCGCGTTCGTTGGCGGAATCCAGGGCCGAGGTGGCTTCGTCGAAGATCACGATGGGCGGGTTCTTCAACAGCGTGCGCGCGATCGCCACGCGCTGCTTCTCGCCCCCCGAGAGCTTGAGACCGCGCTCGCCCACCATGGTGGCATAGCCCAGCGGCAGGTGCTGGATGAAGGCGTGGATGTGCGCCGCCTGGGCCGCCCGCACCGCGGCCTCGTGCCCCGCATCGGGGCGGCCATAAAGAATGTTGTATTCGATGGTGTCGTTGAACAGCACCGTGTCCTGCGGCACGATGCCGATGGCCTGGCGCACGCTGGCCTGGGTGACGGCCTTGATGTCCTGCCCGTCGATGGTGATGCGCCCGCCGTCATCGGCATTGCTCACGTCGTAGAAGCGGTAGAGCAGGCGCGCCAGCGTGCTCTTGCCCGAACCCGAAGGCCCGACCACGGCCACCGTCTTGCCCGGTGGAATCTCGAAGCTGATGCCATGCAGGATTTCGCGCGCCGGCTCGTAGGAAAAGCGCACATTCTCGAATTTCACCGCTGGGGGACCGTCCAACTGAAGCGGCTGCGCACCTTGCACGTCCGCGATCTCGCGCTCTTTTTCCAGCAGCGCGAACATCTTTTCCAGGTCGGTCAGGCTCTGCTTGATCTCGCGGTAGAGCACGCCCAGGAAACCCAGCGGAATGTAGAGCTGGATCATGAAGGCGTTGACCATGACCAGATCGCCCAGCGTGAGCTCGCCGCTGACCACGCCCTGCGTGGCGCGCCAGAGCATGAGCACCAGCGCCACGGCGATCACCAGTTGCTGCCCCGCATTGAGCATGGACAGCGTGGTCTGGCTCTTGATGCGCGCGCGCCGCAGCTTCTCCAGCGCCTCGTCATAGCGCCGGCCTTCGAAGCTTTCATTGTTGAAGTACTTGACGGTCTCGTAGTTCAGCAGCGAGTCGATGGCGCGGCTCTGGCTGGTGGATTCGAGCTCGTTCATCTTGCGCCGGAACTGGGTGCGCCACTCGGTCACGAGCACGGTGAAGGTCACGTACAGCACCAGCGCCACCAAGGTGATCCACACGTAGCCCATGTCGAACTTGGTGCCCAGCAGCGCCAGCACCATGATCACCTCGATCAGCGTGGGGAAGATGCTGTAGAGCGAGTAGGAGATGAGCGACTGCACGCCGCGCGTGCCGCGTTCGATGTCGCGCGTCATGCCCCCGGTCTGGCGTTCCAGGTGGAAGCGCAGGCTCAGGGCGTGCAGGTGGCCGAACACCTGCAGCGCGATGCTGCGCGTGGCGCCCTCGGTGGCCTTGGCGAACACCAGCTCGCGAAGCTCGGTGAACACGCTGGTGGACAGCCGCAGCAGGCCGTAGGCGAGCAACAGGCCCAACGGCACCACCAGCATCGACTCGACGCTGCCGGGCCGGATGGTCATGGCATCGACCAGTTCCTTGAGCAGCAGCGGCACGCCCACGTTGGCCGTCTTGGCCGCCACCATGAAAGCCAGCGCCAGCACCACGCGCACCTTGTACTGCCACAGGTAGGGCAGCAGGCGCTTGAGCGTGCCCCAGTCGGAGCGTTGGGCAGGTGGGTGGCCAGCGGCGCCAGGACTGGCAGGCAGGGCGATGGAAGTTCGGGCGGGGTTGTCGGGGCGCATGCAGGAGAATGGGGGCCGTTGTCCAGAGATTGTGCCCATGTCCAGCAATTCAAGCCCGCCATCCGAAACCGCCCTGCCGACCGACCGGGAACTGGTGCTCAAGGTCATTCCCATGCCCGCGGACTGCAACGCCAACGGCGACATCTTCGGCGGCTGGGTCATGGCGCAGGTCGACCTGGCCGGAGCCGTGCTGCCCGCGCGCTACGTGCGCGGCCGCATGGCCACGGTGGCGGTGAACCAGTTCATCTTCAAGCAACCGGTGCGCGTGGGCGACATCCTGAGCTTTTTCGCGCACATCACGCGCCTGGGCCGCACCTCGGTCACGGTGCAGGTGGAGGTGTTCGCCGAACGTTTCTCGGCCCAGGGCCAGTACGTGAAGGTGACCGAGGCCAGCCTGACCTACGTGGCGATCGACCTGGAAGGCCGGCCCCGCCCCATCCCGCGCGACGGCCTGGTGCTGCCCGAGCACCTGGCCTGAGGCCGTTTCAGGGCGAAGGCCAGCGCGACCGCCAGGTGCGGTAGATGCGCGCGGCCAGCGCCTGGCTGCCCGCCAGGTGCCGTTTCGTGGCGGCGTGCATGCCCGCCGGGTCCTGCACGCTGTCGCGGTGCAGCAGCACATTCACCGCGTAGGCCTCGCCCGGGCTTTCGAGCCAGTCGTCGATCTTGTCCGGCGTGATCTCGATGTGGAACTGCATGGCCAGGTGCGGGCCGAGCGCAAAGGCCTGGTGCGCGCAGGCCGCCGACGATGCCAGCGGCTCCGCGCCCGGCGGCAGCGCCAAGAAACCATCCTGGTGCCACTGGTACACGGTGGGCGTGCGCTCTTCGCCGAACCAGTCGCGCGCGGCAGCGCCACCGTGGTGCTCGATGGGCCACCAGCCGATCTCGGGCTGGGGCAGCCGCTCCACCTGGCCGCCCAAGGCCCGCGCCATCAGCTGGCCACCCAGGCAGTGCCCGATGACGGGAATGCCCAGCGCATCGGCCTCGCGGATCAGCGCCTCGGCCTGGCGCAACGTGGGGCGCTCATCGTTCGCGCTCCACGCGCCGCCCAGCACGGCCAAGCCGCGATAGCCCCGAACGGACGCGGGGTAGAGCTCACCCGCCTCGGCACAGCGCAAGTGCCAGGGCAGCCCCTGGGCATCGAGCCATTCGCCGAGGAAACCCGGGCCGTCCTCGAACAGGTGCTGAAGGACCAGGACGTCGGCGGTGGAAGCGGTGGTGGCGGGCATAACCATCCTGAAGCAAGTCTTGCCGCAAACCGTACCACGGGACAGCCGAGCCTGCACCCCATACACGAAAGGTTTGGGCACGCCGTTTGCCGCGCAACCAGTTCAACTCAACCATTCAAAGGAAAAACAATGAGCGACCAAGACACCTCCCTCGACAACTTGTGGGACATGATCAAGGACATTCGCTTTGCAATGTTCACCACGCGCAGCCATCAGGCGGCGCACGCCGGTCACCTGCATGCCCGGCCCATGACCACCCAGAACAACCGGCTGGAGGGCGGCAGCCTCTGGTTTTTCATGTCGCGCCACGGAGGGCCCGTGGCCGATCTGATGGCCGAACCCACCGTCAACCTGAGTTACGCCGATCCCGACAAGGACACCTATGTTTCCGTCTCCGGCACGGCGCGCGTGGTCAACGACCCCGACAAGGCCCGGGCCCTGTGGAACAAGGCCGCCGAAGCCTGGTTTCCCGGCGGTCCGGACGATCCCGATCTCGCGCTGGTGGTCGTCAACGTCACCCACGCCCACTACTGGGACGTCAAGGAAAACAAGCTGGTGCAGCTGCTGGCCATGACGAAGGCCGTGATCACAGGTGGTGTGCCCAAACTCGGCGAATCCGTCGAAGTGCAGGTTCGCTGACTGATGCCTGCTAGTCAAGCGCGATATTGACGCGGCGAATCACCTCGCCGAGACGTTGGGACTCCGCCTGGATGAATTGCGCGAACTGTTCGCGCGTGGGCGTGAACGGTTCATAGCCGAAGCTGGCGAACTTGTCACGGACATCCGGCTCGGCCAAAGCCGCCTCGACATCGTGCTTGATCTTGGCCGTCACGGCGGGCGCCAGCCCCCGCGGTGTGGCGAGCGCGTTCCAGCCCGAGGCTTCGAATCCCGCCGGCCCACCCGACTCGGCCACGGTCGGCACGCTGTCGTAGCCCGCCGTGCGTTTGGGTGCCGCCACCGCGAGGAACCGCAATTTCCCCGCACGCTGGAGCGGTCCGGCCGTGGCGCTGGATCCCAGTGCAAACGCAAGATCGCCGTTGGCCACACTGGTGTAGAGCTGGGTCGTTTCCTTAAAAACGATGTGCTCGAATTTCGTCCCCGTCATCGAGCTGAACAACTCGGAACCGAGGTGCACGGGGTTGCCGATGGACCACGACCCGAAGTTCAGTTTTCCCGGGTTGCGCCTGGCATCGGCGATGAGGTCGGCCACCGTCTTGTACGGACTGGTGGCGGCAACGGTGATGAAGAAGTAGGTGCGAAACAACGGCAGCACGGGATCGAAATCGACGGCCGGGTCATAGGGCAGCTTCTTGAACAGCGATGGATAGGCGGCCAGGTGCACGTTGTCGAGCTGGATCAGGTCGTGTCCGTCCTTCGCCCCGCGCTTCCACGCGTCGATCGCGATAAAGCCGTTGCCGCCCGGGCGGTTCTCCACCATCACAGGTTGCGCCCACTTTTTCGACAGCTTGTCAGCGACCAGCCGCGCAACGCCGTCCGGCCCGCCACCGACGGGGAATGGGGTGATGATCCGCACGGGTCTGGTCGGGAACGGGACCTCCTGGGCGAATGCACGAAGTGGATGGCCCGCCCAAGCGAGCATGGCCCCTGACACCACAGTGCGGCGCGACAAACGGATGCGGTGAGACAACATGGCGGGGCTTTCGTCTGGTTGGGAACGGATCAGGAACAGGTGTAGCTCGCGGCCGCCCGGATGTCCCCGCTGGTGTACACGGGCATCTTGGGATAGGCGCACATCGGGCCGGTGACCACGGTCGGATTCGCGGCCGTGGCGGAGCTGCTGATATCGATCCTGTCGGCCGGCGCGATGCCGTTCTCGACCCAGTTGGTGAGCGCGCGGTAGTTCGCGTCTTCCGGATACAGCGGCGGATTGGCCGCCGGGTTTTCCGTCCCGTTGGCCGGGAAGTGGCCCATGCCAGGGATCGTGTACAGCTTGTAGAAGCTCTGGATCGCCGGAATGCCGCCCATCTGCGCCGCCACGCGCGTGTAGTAGTTGAGGACGCCGGCATGCGGGATCGTGCTGTCCGACGTTCCCACGACCGTGATCAGCTTGCCGCCCCGGTCACGGAATTTGCTGAGGTCCGGGTTGTCGGTGCTGATGTGGGCGAACGACGCGGCCTCCATGGCGTAACCCTGGGCGATGGCATCGGCGAGTTGCGCGTAGCTCAGGTTCTTCCAGCCATTGGCCCCATTGGCCTTGGCGTTGAGGAAGGTCGACCCGGCGATCGTCGGGTCCTGCAGGAACAGCGCGACCATGTCGTATTGAATCCCGCCGGTGGCCACGGACGTGGCACCGATGCTCCCGCCGCGTGGCCAACCGAACCAGATCTGCTTGGGCGACAAGGTCGTGCGCAGGCCGTTGTCGATCGAAGGCGATGGCGTCGATCCATCGGTGGTCGGTCCATACCAGATCTTGTTGGCGGCGTGGGCCTGCGCCGATGTCAGACAGTTCGCGGTGGCGTTCGTTCCGCCCGAGGCGGTGCACAGAACAGCGGCGTCCGTCGTTGGATCGTAGGTGCACGTCGAGGGGTCGAGAAGGTAACCCAGGTGCATGCCGCCCACGACGTCGCACGCGCTGATGGCGGCCATCGATACGTTGTTCCACTGACCCGTTGTGAAGGGCACGCCACCCAATTCGCGCTGAATCACGATCTGCGCCCAGAGCTGGGTGGCCGTGAACTTGGTCCAGTTGATCGCCGGCGCCGAGGCAATGATGCCGTTGAAATCGTCGGGATACAGCTGTGCCTGCTTGAGACCTTGGCGGCCAACGGTGGAGCCGCCGTGCCAATAGGTGTACCTGGCCGCGGTGCCGTAGTAGGCCTGCGCCAGCGCCTTGGCCTTGACCGTCATTTCGTGAATGCCGCGCTCGGAAAATTCGCTCCACCCCACGGTGTTGATGGTTCCGTCCGGCTTCATCAGGAAGCTGGAGTTGCCTGCCGGGTGACCTGTGTCGGTCGTGGCGGCCACCGCGCCTTCCACACCGGCCACCACCCAGGGCGCGGCGGTGGGCGCGTTCGCCACGCTGGTGAGCGTCGCTTGAGGCCCGCCGGCCATGCCCGCGCCGCCCAACACGTGCAGCCGCTTGTTCCAGTTGGCTGTTGTCGGGAGCCACAGTTCGACGCCAATGCCTGGGGTCGTGGAAGGCGCGCCCGCAGGACCGGCGTGGCCCGGCCCGATCAGGAGCTTGACCAGGCAGATGTCGTTGGCCGCCGATGGGGTCGTTGCGGTCGCGGTCCCGGAAAGGAGAATCTGATCTCCTTTCTTGAAGGCCTTCACCAGTGCGACCGTCGTTTGAGCGTCTGGCTTGAAGGCGGTCTTCATGGAATCGTCGCAGCTGAGCGGCGCCACAGCGGAATCGCTGCCTCCGCCTCCGCCGCCGCAGGCGGGCATCAATATCGATGCAATTGCGGCCACAGCCAAGCAGGCCACGCGTTGCCACACTGTTTGCATGGGTTGTCTCCAGTCGGTCTTTGTTGTCCGCAGCGTCGCCAGATGACGCACTGCACGGCTATCGCGGCACACACGAGAAACGTGGCCATCGCGATCGCAGGATTTGACTTGCCGCCGCTTTTCGTGTCTTTTCCGTTCGGCGCTCGATTGCACAAACGGCTCATCGGATGCGGCTTGGTGCGGCTACGATCGCCCCAAATGCCACCTCCACCCAGCCCATTGAACCTGCTCACCCCTGAGCAGCTTGCCCGCTGGCGGGGACTGCCACTGGCCTGCGTCGGCACGCCTGAAGGGGCCTGGAGTCACCGTTTCACGCCTGCAACGATGGGCCTGTCACTGGTGGACACGGGCACGATGACAACCCGCTTGAGCGTGAATGGCCGGCACGAGGAATTCGACCTGCGCGCGGGTTCGATCGGGCTCTTCAGCCCCTACATGGAAGTCAAGGTGGCCCAGGCCGGCGCCCACCAGGCTCGCCGGATCCTTCTGGAGCTCGATTGGGGAGGCCCGCTTTGCCGCAGGCTTTTCGACGACGATCTGATCAGTGCCGTGTTGCGCCCAGGCTCCCACTTTGAGGATCCGGTGCTGCCACCCGTGTTGCGCAGCATGGTGCGCGAGATATCGGCAGGATGTCCGAACGGGACGCTGTTCGCCGAATCGCTCTCGATCGGTATCGCCGCCCACCTCGGCAGGACCCGTGGCATCCGATCGGCCATCAAGGAGCGGGGCCGCCTGAGCACGGCGCAAATGGCGCGGGTGAACGACCTGATCGACTGCGATCTGGGCAGCGATCTTTCACTCCGTGCCTTGTCCGAGGCCGTGGGGCTCAGCAAACCGCATTTTGTCCGCCTGTTTCGCAACACGACAGGGACGTCGCCGCATCGGTATGTGGTCCAAAAGCGCATGGATCGGGCCGTGCAGCTGCTTGGTTTGCCGGGCGGCTCCTTGGCCGACATTGCATTGGATGTGGGCTTCGCCAGTCAGAGCCACATGACCCGGACATTTCGCGACCTCATCGGGACCACACCGGGTGAGCTGCAGAAGCAACTGACCGGCAAGAAGTCGTCGTAGGAGCGCCGGCATGGCGACTGAGACACCCCCTAACGCTGAGCCCAGATCACCGGCGCCACCGACACCTCGCGGTCCATGCCGAGCAGTTCCCGGTCGAACAGCGCGCCCAGGCGGTCGTCGGCCGAGCTGCCGAAGTCACCGTGCGCGCCACCATCGATGGTGACCAGGTAGCTCTTGGTGCCCGCCTTGTGCAGGGCGTCGTCCAGGCGTGCGGCCTGGCTGAAGGGCACGACGCGGTCCAGCGTGCCGTGCACCGTGAGCACGGGGGGCGTGGCGGTGCTGGCGTGCGCCGCCGGTGAGGCCTCGCGCGCCAGCCCCAGCCTGTCGCGGACCGCGCCCCCGAGCAGGCGGCCTTCGGGCGTGTCCGCGCCGCGCCCCAACACGGACAGGTCGGTCGGCCCGAAGAAGTTGGCCACGGCCCTGACCTGGCTGCTGTGCTGGCGGTGTTCACCCAGCGTGCCTTCCAGGCGCGGCACGTTGGCGGTGGTGCCGAGCATCAGCGCCAGGTGCGCGCCGGCGCCCCGGCCCCAGACGCCGATGCGCGCCGGGTCCAGCCCCAGGCCATCGGCGTTGCCGCGCACCCAGCGCACGGCAGCCTTCACGTCGTGCAGGGGAGCGGGCCACGGCGCTTCGCCACTGAGGCGGTAGCCCACGGACACCCCGGCGTAATAACCACCGCGCACGAAATCCATGAGGCGGGCCGCGCCGTCGGCCTTGTCGCCGTGCATCCAGCCGCCACCGTGCACATAGACGATGACGGGCAGCGGGCCCCGGTGCCGCTCTCGGGGCAGGTACAGGTCCAGCCGCTGGCGCGGGTTGGTGGTCAGGGCATAGGGCTGGTCCAGCGTCACGTGCACCGGCTCCCGCTCCAGTTCCTGGATCGACATCACGCCGCTGGGCCCCAGGTCGAACTCGTCGCGGGGCGACTGGGCGCGCACGATGGCCGGCGCCATGCACAACACGGGGGACTGGAGCAACAGACGGCGCAGCATGTCGGTTCCTGGAGGAGATCGGAAGGTCGGCCAAGCGTAGTCGGCCGCGCCGCTTCCGGCAAGCGCGGGCGCTAGAACTTGCCGTGCCGCCCCTGCCCGGCCGCGAAACGTTGCGCACCGGCCAGCGCATCGGGAATGCGCTCGCGCCCGCGCTGCCATTCCTGCAGCAGCGCCTCGCCCAGGGGCAGGTCCCACTGGCGCTGGGCGCTCTCGCGGTCGGCGCGCATCGTGGCCTGCGGGAACGCCGCGAGCTGCCGCGCCAGTGCCAGGGCGGCCTCGCGCGCCTGCCCGGGCGGCACCACACGGTTGGCCAGGCCCATGCGCAGCGCCTCTGCCGCCTCCACCTTGCGACCGGTGAGGATCAGGTCCATCGCATGGCCCATGCCGATCAGGCGCGGCAGGCGCACCGTGCCGCCATCGATCAGCGGCACGCCGAAGCGCCGGCAGTAGACGCCGAAGTAGGCGTCGTCTTCCATCACGCGCAGGTCGCACCAGAGCGCGAGCTCCATGCCACCGGCCACGGCCGCCCCGCTCACGGCGGCGATCACCGGCTTGGAGAGCTGCAGCCGCGACGGGCCCATGGGGCCGAGCGCGCGCGCATCGGCGGCGGCGAAGTCCAGGTCCAGGCCGCCGGTCTCGCCCGAGGCGGCCAGGCGGGCACCGTACTGCAGGTCCCAGCCGGCGCAGAAATGGCCGTGCGCGCCGTGGAACACCGCCACGCGGGCCTCGGCGTCGTCTTCGAACGCGAGAAAGGCCGCGTGCAGCGCCTGCGCGGTGGGGCTGTCCACCGCGTTGCGCACCTCGGGGCGGGCCAGCGTGACCACCCACACCTCGCCCAGCTTTTCGGTGGTGACGGCGCTCATGGCCACACCCCCACGCGCGGCGCGTTCAAGGCCGCGTCCAGTTCGTCCTGTGTCACGTCGATCTCCATGCGAAGCAGCGCGCCGGCCATGGCCTTGCCCAGGTTGTCCAGGCGCAGGTTGCGCGCGCCGCCACCCTGCAGCGCACCGCGCAGCACGAACTTCAGCGCGAGGATGTTGGGCAGCGGCCAGGCGTCCACCTCGCCGGGCAGCCAGGGCGCGAAATGGGCCTGCACGCGCTCGGCCGTCACCTCGCGCGCCAGCAACCGGTAGCCGGCGTCGTTCCAGGCGAACAGGCCGAAGTCCACCCAGTCGGCCTTGTCGCCGCTGCGCGCGTGGGCAATTCGCACCAGGGGTATGCGGATCGTGCTCATGCGCGGTCCGGCGCAGGGCCGCCCCAAGCCGGAACAGCCCCCTCGGGGGGCAGCGACCCGCGCAGCGGCGGAGCGTGGGGGCTCATTTCCCCCAGCAGCTCCATCCGCGCGCCCGCTTCCACCTCGGCGCGGGGGATCAGCGTGGGCCAGATGCCCAGCAACTCGCTGGTGTTGTGCAGGCCGGTGAAGCCGCAGGTGTAGGCCGGGCCGCTCAGTCCCATCCAGGGGAACAGGCGGCCGAAACCATCGGCCGCGGCCTTGTCGGGCGTGCGCAGCACCAGGCGCGTCCAGATCTCGTTGGACTGGTTGAGCGCGTCGGGCTTGGGCAGGGGCGCGAGCGCGCCGTGCGCCGAGTTCAGGCCGGGGTACTCCACATACAGCTCGTCGTGCGGGATGCGCTTGTCCTTGAGCAGTGTGCGGATGGTGGCCTGCGCGGCCTGCGCCTTGTCCCAGGCGTCCGGCCAAGAAAACCCCCAGGTGACCTCGGCTTTGTAACCATCCCGGAAACCCGCCACCACCTTGAGCGTGTCGGTGGGCGCGGTGCCGCGCGCCCCGGTCAGTCGCACGCGGTCCCCGCCCTCGTCCTGGAGCCGGATGCCGCCCATGTCGAGCACCACGTCGGGCGAGAAATAGGCGTGGGGGTTGTGCACCTCGTACAACAGCTGCTGGCGCACGGTGTCGAAGTTGACCCGCCCGCCAGTGCCGGGCGCCTTGGTGATGAGCGCGCTGCCGTCCTCCCACACCTCGGCGATCGGGTAGCCGATATGCGCCAGATCGGGAATGGCCTGCCACGCGCCCTGGCTGCCGAAGTTGCCGCCGCTGCCCTGCCCCGAACACTCGAGCAGGTGGCCCACGGTGAGGCCTTGCGCGAGGCGGTCGAGGTCGTGGGCCTGGGTCGCACCGCCCAGCGTCCAGCCCAGGCCGTGCACCAGCGGCCCGAGGAACAGCGCGGCATCGGCCACGCGCCCGGTGATCACGATGTCGGCGCCCGCGTCCAGCGCGGCCACGATGGGTTGCGCCCCCAGGTAGGCGTTGCCGAACACCAGGCGCTCGCGCACCTCGGCCAGCGGCGCGCCGGTGAAGAGGTGGGCGAAGGCGCTGGCGGGCGTGGCGCCGTCGAGCAGGCGGGGCAGCACGTCGTCGCCGCTCACCACGGCCACGCGGGCCTGCCAGCCGCGGGTCTTGAAGGCCGCCAGCACCGCCTGCGCGGCGCCCTGCGGGTTCAGGCCGCCCGCGTTGCACACGAAGCGCACGCCTCGCTCTTGCATCAGCGGCCAGAGCTTCATCAGCAGGGGCACCACGTCACGCGCGTAACCCAGCGAGGGGTCGCGCTGGCGGTCTTTCTGCAGGATCGCCAGCGTGAGTTCGGCCAGGTGGTCGCTGGCGATGAATTGCACCCCGCCGCGTTCGATGCTCGCGGCCACGGGTTCCCAGTTGTCGCCGTAGAACCCGAGGCCGGCGCCGATTCGTATGGATTTCATTTCAGTGATTTATTGCGTCATTGCACAGCACGCACCGTGTGAAGCCACCTCGATCAGAGACACCGAGGAACCGGCTTTGCCGGGCCTCTGGTGTCGCCCCCTCGAGGAGGTCGCGCAAAGCGCGGCGGGGGTGCAACCATCTTCATGGCACCTGAGCGACTCAGGATGGGGGACAACCCCTAGCGCCAGTCTCATGCAAGACAGCTATAAATTGCGCTCACCTGCTGGGCAGACTGCCACAAAGATTGCAGCGCCACCCCGCCGCCACCGCGTCGACAGAACCATACAGGAGACATCGCGTGCAATTGCTGCAACTGCTCATCAGCGGTGTGGCCCAGGGCTGCATCTATGGGCTGATCGCGCTGGGTTTCGTGCTGATCTACAAGGCCACCGAAACGGTGAGCTTTGCCCAGGGCGATCTGATGATGGTGGGCGCCTTCGGCGGCCTGGCGGCGATGACCATGCTGGGTTTCCCGTTCTGGCTGTCGGTGCCCGCCGCCATCGTGGGCATGGGCCTGTTCGGCGTGGTGCTCGAGCGCGTGGTGATCCGCCCCATTCTGGGGCAGCCGGCCTTCTCCATCGTGATGCTCACCATCGGCGTGGGCTACACGCTGCGCGGGCTCATCACCATGCTGCCCAACATCGGCACCGACACGCACACGCTGCCGGTGCCCTACGCCAACGAGGTGCTTCGCCTGGGCGCGCTGGTGGTCTCGGCCGAGCAGATCGTGGTGATCGGCTCCACCGCCGTGCTCTGCGCCGGGCTGTTCGCCATGTTCCGCTACAGCAAGCTGGGCATCGCCATGCAGGCCTCGTCGCAGAACCAGCTCGCGGCCTACTACATGGGCATTCCGGTCAAGCGGCTCAACGGCCTGGTGTGGGGCCTGGCCGCGGCCGTGGCCGCCGTCGCCGGCCTGCTGCTCGCGCCCATCACCTTCGTGCACGCCAACATGGGCTTCATCGGCCTCAAGGCCTTCCCCGCCGCCGTGGTGGGCGGCTTCGGCAGCCTGCCCGGCGCCATCGTGGGCGGCCTGATCATCGGCATCGTCGAGGCGTTCTCGGGCTTCTACCTGCCCGAAGGGTTCAAGGACGTGGCGCCCTACATCGTGGTGCTGCTCATGCTGGTGCTCAAACCCAACGGCCTCTTCGGCGAGAAGCTGCGCAAGAAAGTCTGAGGCACCACGAACATGCGATTCCTCTTCAAGACCGACTACAACCAGGACATCCGGCTCGCCAAGCACGGTGGCCACACCTTCTGGTACAGCCTGCTGGTCCTGTTCCTGGTGGTGGCGCCCTGGGCGATCCCGGAGTACTGGCTCGCGCAGCTCACCTTCGTGCTGATCTACGCCGTCGTCGGCCTCGGCCTGATGCTGCTGGCGGGTTTCACCGGGCTGTTCTCGCTGGGCCATGCGGCCTTTCTCGGCGTGGGCGCGTACACACAGGCCATCATGGTGAACGCGGGCATTCCCTTTCCGCTGGCACTGGCCTGCGCGGGCCTGCTCTCGGCGGCCGTGGGCATGGTGGTGGGTCTGCCGGCGCTGCGCGTCAAGGGCATCTACCTCGGCATGGCGACGCTGGCTTTCGGCTTCATCGTCGAGGAGGTGATCGCGCGCTGGGAGCACGTGACCGGTGGCAACGCCGGCCTGATGGTGCAGTACCCCGCCCTCTTCGGCTGGTCGCTGGATTCCACCGAGGAGTTCTACTTCCTGTGCCTGGTCGTGACCGTGCTGGCCACGCTGGGCATCGTCAACCTCATGCGCTCGTCCACCGGCCGCGCCTTCGTCGCCATCCGCGACTCGGAGATCTCGGCGCAGAGCATGGGCATCCAGCTCGCGCGCTACAAGACGCTGAGCTTCGCGCTCTCGGCCGCGCTCGCGGGCATCGGCGGCGCGCTGTACGCGCACAAGATCCAGTTCCTCTCGCCCGAGCAGTTCAGCATCATCCAGTCGATCGACCTGCTGCTGATGGTGGTGATCGGCGGGCTGGGCTCGATCCACGGCGCCTTCCTCGGCGCGATTTTCCTGATCGTCATGCCCCAGCTCATCGCGCTGGGCAAGGATTACCTGCCCGAGGCCATCGGCCAGGCCGCCGGCCTGCAGGGCGCGGTGTACGGCATCGTGCTGATTGCCTTCGTGCTGTTCGAGCCCATGGGCCTGTACGGCCGCTGGCTCAAGGTGCGCACCTGGTTCCAGCTCTTCCCGTTCTATCGCAAGGGCCTGTTCAAGCGGCAGAAAACGTTCCAGAAATCGGATCGCCTGAAATGAACCCAAACGTGCTTCTTTCGGCCAGGAACCTGAGCGTGCGCTTCGGCGGCGTGCTGGCGGTCAACAACGTGAGCTTCGACGTGAAGCGCGGCGAGGTCTTCACGCTCATCGGCCCCAACGGCGCGGGCAAGACCACGGTGTTCAACCTGATCAGCCGCATCTACACGCCCACCACCGGCACCATCGACTACGCCGGCCCCAATGGCGAGTTGCGCCTGACCGACCAGGCGCCGCACCAGATCGCCAAGCTGGGCATCGCGCGCACCTTCCAGAACATCGAGCTGTTCGAGCACGCCACGGTGCTGCAGAACCTGCTGATCGGGCGCCACACGCACCGCAAGACAGGGCTGTGGAGCGAGATCTTCTTCACCGGCAAGACGCGCGCGGCCGAGATCGAGGCGCGCGAGAAGGTGGAACGCGTGATCGACCTGCTCGACCTGCAGCACCACCGCGAGTCCATGGTGGCCGGCCTGCCCTACGGCGTGCGCAAGGTGGTCGAACTCGCGCGCGCGCTGTGCACCGAACCCCAACTGCTGCTGCTCGACGAGCCGTCGTCCGGCCTGAACGTGGAGGAGACCGAGGACATGGCGTTCTGGATCACCGACATCAAGGAAGAGCTGGGCATCACCGTGCTGATGGTCGAGCACGACATGAGCCTGGTCTCCAAGGTGTCGGACCGCGTGCTGGCCATGAGCATGGGCACCGAGCTGGCCTCGGGCACACCCGCCGAGGTGCAGAGTGACCCCGGCGTGATCGAGGCCTACCTGGGTTCGATGGACGACGTCTCCAGCCTGCGCCGCGAAAACCACAAGGTGACGGCATGAGCGTTGCAACGTCTGACGCCCCCGTGCTCAAGCTGCTCAACGTCGAGAGCGCCTACGGCCCGATCAAGGCGATCCGCGGCGTGAGCCTGCAGGTGCGCCGCAGCGAGATCGCCACCGTGCTGGGTTCCAACGGCGCGGGCAAGACCACCATCCTCAAGACCATCAGCGGCATCATCGACCCCCGCAAGGGATCGATCGAATTCAAGGGCGAGAACATCACCGCGCAGGACCCGGCGCTGATCGTGCAGCAAGGCCTGTCCCACGTGCCCGAGGGGCGCGAGGTCTTCCCCCTGCTCTCGGTGCGCGACAACCTGCTGATGGGCGCCTACACCCGCAAGGACCGCGACGGCGTGGCGCGCGACATGGAGGTGGTGTTCAACTACTTCCCCATCCTGCGCGAACGCGCGTTGCAGGACGCCGGCCTGCTCTCGGGCGGCCAGCAGCAGATGCTGGCCATCAGCCGCGCGCTGATGGCCGACCCCGACCTCATCCTGCTCGACGAGCCCAGCCTGGGCCTCTCGCCCAAGCTCACCAAGGAGATCTTCGAGATCGTGGTGCGCATCAACCGCGAGCGCGGCACCACCATCCTGCTGGTCGAGCAGAACGCCAACATGGCGCTCAATGCGTCCGACTACGGCTACGTGCTGGAGAACGGCCGCATCGTGATGGAAGATACCTGCGCCCACCTGCGCGAGAAGGACGACATCAAGGAGTTCTACCTCGGCATGAAGGAAACCGGGGCGCGGGGTGAGCGGCGCTGGAAAAAGAAGAAGAACTGGAGATAAGTCATGAGTTACCTCTGGGATCTCTCACACATCCAGCCGCGGACCGAGGTGGTGCTGCCCGGCGACACCATTCCCGCCCTCTTCTGGAACGGCGTGAAGGCGCGCGGCCCGGCGATCTGGATGCGGCAGAAAGACTTCGGCATCTGGCGCAGCTGGACCTGGGACCAGACCGGCACCGCCGTGCGCGAGATCGCCCACGGCCTGATGGCGCTGGGCTTCGAGGCGCGCGAGACCGCGTCCATCCTCTCCAACACCACCGTCGAATGGGTGCTGTGCGACCTGGCCGTGCTCAGCGCGGGCGGCGTGGCCAACGGCATCTACCCGACCGACGCGGCCGAACAGGTGCAGTACCTCTGCGACGACTCGGCCACCACCGTGCTGTTCGTGGAAGACGACGAACAGCTTGACAAGGCGCTGGAGGTGCGCGCCCAGTTGCCGCGCCTGAAGAAGATCGTCGTCGCCGACATGGACGGCCTGCGCGACCTGAACGACCCGCAGGTGATCAGCCTGGCCGCGCTGCGCGACATGGGCCGCGCGCACCTGGCGCAGCACCCCGGCCTGGTCGAAGCGCGCGTGGCCGCGGTGAAGCCCGAAGACCTGGCCATTCTGGTCTACACCTCCGGCACCACCGGCCGCCCCAAGGGCGCCATGCACAGCCACCAGGGCCTGGTCTACACCGTGCGCGGCTACAACACGCTGATCGCGCGCGACGAACACGACGAGTGCATGTGCTTTCTGCCGCTGTGCCACATCGCCGAGCGCATGGGCGGCGAGTATTTTTCGCTCTACACCGGCGCCAGGCTCAACTTCGTGGAGAACCCCGAGACCGTGCCGGAGAACGTGCGCGAGATCGCCCCCACCGTGTTCACCGCCGTGCCGCGCGTCTGGGAGAAGTTCTATTCGGGCGTGATGATCACGCTCAAGGAAGCCAGCCAGCTGCAGCAGGCTGCCTACGCCTGGGCCATTGGCGTGGGGCAGAAGGTGGCCGACCGGGTGATGGCCGGGCAGCCGGTGCCCGGCGGCCTGCGGCTGCAGTTCCGCCTGGCGCGCGTGCTGGTGCTGGACAACGTGCGCAAGCTCATCGGCATCCACCGCGCGCGCTTCCTGGTCACCGGCGCGGCCCCCATCTCGCCCGATCTGGTGCGCTGGTACCTGGCCCTGGGCGTGCCCATGCTCGAGGTGTGGGGCATGACGGAAACCTGCGGCGCGTCCACCGGCATTCCGGCCGATCGCATCAAACCCGGCAGCATCGGGCCGGCCGCCACCTACAACGAGGTGAAGCTCGGTCCACAGACCGGCGAGATCCTGGTGCGCGGGCCCAACGTGTTCATGGGTTACCTGAACCTGCCCGAGAAAACCGCCGAGACCATCGACGCCGATGGCTGGCTGCACACGGGCGACGTGGGGCAGGTCGATGAGGAAGGGTTTTTCCGCATCACCGACCGCATGAAAGACATCATCATCACCGCAGGCGGCAAGAACATCACCCCCAGCGAACTGGAGAACGAGCTGAAGTTCTCTCCGTATGTGACCGACGCCGTGGTGATCGGTGACAGGCGCCCCTACCTCACCGTCATCATCATGATCGACCAGGAGAACGTGGAGAAGTATGCGCAGGACAACGACGTGCCGTTTTCCAACTACGCCAGCCTCACCCGCGCGCCCGAGGTGCAATCGCTCATCCAGGCCGAGATCGACCGTGTGAACAAGAAGTTCGCCCGCGTCGAACAGATCAAGAAGTTCTTCCTGCTCGACACCCAGCTCAGCGCCGAAGACGAAGAACTCACCCCCACCATGAAGCTCAAGCGCAAGCTGGTGCAACAGAAATACGCCGAGCAGATCGAAGCCATGTACCGCTGAAGCGGCCGCCCCCCTTTCAACCCCCAGGAGACAAGCCCGTGACGAC